>JAGWTM010000054.1 GCA_028868975.1 Actinomycetales bacterium | reverse complement strand
TGTACTTGATTTCGTTTTCGTAGAGTTCAAGCAGAAGGTCGTAGGCGTAGCCGCGAAGCTCATCCTGACGTGCCTTAGATTCTTGGTTGAAAGTCTGCTGGAACTTGTAGCCGATGTAGTAACCGTGGATGGCCTCGTCGCGAATGATCAGACGAATTAGATCGGCAGTGTTGGTGAGCTTTGCGCGGCTTGACCAGTACATCGGCAGGTAGAAACCTGAGTAGAACAGGAATGATTCGAGCAGGGTCGAAGCCACCTTGCGCTTCAGCGGGTCGTCACCGTGGTAATAACCAAGCACGATTTCGGCCTTCTTCTGAAGGTATGGGTTTTCTTCTGACCAGCGGAATGCCTGCTCAATTTCATCAGTCGAGCAGAGCGTCGAGAAAACGCTCGAGTAGCTCTTCGCGTGGACTGATTCCATGAATGCGATGTTGGTAATTACTGCTTCTTCGTGAGGCGTGATGGCATCTGGAATCAGGCTGGCAGCGCCAACAGTGCCCTGGATGGTGTCGAGCAGGGTCAAACCGGTAAAGACTCTCATGGTCAACAGCTGCTCTGCCGGCTTGAGGGTCGACCACGACTGGATGTCGTTTGACAGTGGCACCTTTTCAGGCAGCCAGAAGTTTGAAGTCAAACGGTTCCAGACATCGAGATCGATTGGGTCTTCGATCTTGTTCCAGTTGACCGGGCGGGTGATGGCCTTGATTTGAGTGGTCATTTGAATGCCTTTCGGAATCTCTTAGAGCATGCAGCTGACGCAGGCGTCAACTTCGGTGCCGGCGAGTGCCTGCTGACGAATACGGATGTAGTAGATGGTCTTGATGCCCTTGCGCCAAGCGTAAATCTGTGCGCGGTTGACATCACGGGTGGTGGCGGTGTCCTTGAAGAACAGGGTCAGCGATAGGCCCTGGTCGACGTGCTGAGTCGCCTCTGCATAGGTGTCGATGATTGCCTCCGGGCCGATCTCATACGCGTCCTCGTAGAACTCGTTGGTCTCGTCGCTCAAGAATGGGGCTGGGTAGTAAACGCGACCTAGCTTGCCTTCCTTGCGGATCTCAATCTTCGAAGCCACTGGGTGAATTGAGGAGGTTGAGTTGTTGATGTAGCTAATCGAACCGGTTGGCGGAACCGCCTGCAGGTTCTGGTTGAAGATACCGTGCTTGGCTACCTTGGCGGCAAGCTTCTTCCAGTCTTCCTGAGTTGGGATGTTGATGCCCGACTTGGCAAACAGTTCTTCGACCTTGCCGGTCTTTGGCTTCCACTCCTGCGAGATGTACTTCTCGAAGTATTCGCCTGATGCGTACTTCGAGTTTTCGAAGCCGTCGAATGCCTGCTTCTTCTCAATGGCGAGCTCGTTGCTTGCCTTGATCGCGTGGTAAACCACGGTGTAGAAGTACATGTTGGTGAAGTCGAGAGCTTCTGGCGAACCGTAGTGGATGTGCTCGCGAGCCAGGTAGCCGTGCAGGTTCATCTGGCCGAGGCCAATCGCGTGGCTCTTGGCATTGCCGTCTGAGATCGAGCGCACCGATTCGATGTTGCTCATCTCGCTCACAGCCGACAGGGCGCGAACGGCGATGTCAACAGTCTGACCTAGGTTGCCACCGTCCATCGCCATTGCGATGTTGAGCGAACCGAGGTTGCAGCTGATGTCCTTGCCGATGACGTCGTAGCTGAGGTCTTCGTTGTAGGTCGTCGGAGTGTTGACCTGGAGGATCTCCGAGCACAGGTTCGACATGTTGATGCGGCCCGCTACCGGGTTGGCCTTGTTCACGGTGTCCTCATACATGATGTATGGGTAACCCGACTCGAACTGCAGCTCGGCGATGCGCTCGAAGAGCACACGTGCCTTGATCTTGGTCTTCTTGATGCGTGGATCGTCGACCATCTCCTGGTACTTCTCGGTCACCGAGATGTCACCAAATGGCACGCCGTAAACCTTCTCAACGTCGTATGGCGAGAAAAGGTACATGTCTTCGTTTTCGCGAGCGAGCTCGAGAGTGATGTCTGGAACGACAACACCGATTGAGAGTGACTTGATACGGATTTTCTCGTCGGCGTTCTCTCGCTTGGTGTCGAGGAACTTGAGGATGTCTGGGTGGTGGGCGTTCAAGTAGACGGCGCCGGCACCCTGACGAGCTCCGAGCTGGTTGGCGTAGCTGAAGCTGTCTTCGAGTAGCTTCATAACCGGGATGATGCCTGAGCTCTGGCCCTCGATCTTCTTGATTGGCGCGCCAGCTTCACGAATGTTGCTGAGGCTGAGTGCCACACCGCCACCGCGCTTCGAGAGCTGTAGCGACGAGTTAATTGCGCGTGAAATCGACTCCATGTTGTCTTCGATGCGCAGCAGGAAGCACGACACAAGCTCGCCGCGCTGGGCCTTGCCACAGTTCAGGAAGGTCGGCGTTGCAGGCTGGAAGCGGCCGGAAATGATTTCGTCGACCAAGTGCATAGCGAACTTCTCGTTGCCGTCAGCCAGGGTGAGAGCGACCATGACCACGCGGTCTTCAAAACGCTCTAGGTAGCGGGTGCCATCAAAGGTCTTGAGCGCATACGAGGTGTAGAACTTGTAAGCGCCGAGGAATGTCTCGAAACGGAATTTCTTTGAGAAGGCGTGCTTCTCGATCTTTTCGAGGAAGTTGAACGAGTACTTGTTCAGGACGGTTGGGTCGTAGTAATCGTGCTCAACCAGGTAGTCCAGACGCTCCTTGAGTGTGTGGAAGAACACGGTGTTGAGGTTGACGTGCTCGAGGAAGTACTTGTGGACGGCGAGCTTGTCCTTCTCAATCTGCATCTTGCCTTCGGCGTCCCACAGATTGATCATCGCGTTGAGCTCGTGGTAGCTGAGGCTCTCCTCGATCTCGGTCATGGCGAACTTGGACTTCTTCTGGTCTAGCTCTTCTGCGATTGCCATAGCGTTGCAATTCTTTCTTTGGTTACTCGTACGTCGTCCGGGGTGCCCAAAATCTCGACTCGGTTGAGAAGTGGGACTTTGAGCTTGTCGGCAAGTATGTCGCCGGCGATGCAAAAGGTCTCACCGAAGTTGGTGTTCCCCATCGCGATCACACCGGCTACATGCCGCCTGTTTTCTGGGTTGTTCAGGAATTTTATTACCTGAACCGGTACTGCTTTTTTGTCTTCGCCGCCACCGTAGGTGGGAACAACTAGGACGCTTTTTTCGTGGATTTGAAACTCGGCTGCATCTTTTGTCATCAAAGGGATGCGTGTTGCTTTTATTCCCAGTTTCTCGACAAATCGCTTGGTGTTCTCAGAGGTGCTCGAGAAATAAACAATCTCAAACATCTCTGACACCTCACATTCGTCGACGAGTTAGGAAGCTAGTTCCATGATCTGGTCGAGCTTGAAGCCTGACCAGTGCTTGTCGCCTGCAACAACAACCGGTGCTGCGCTGTAGCCAAGCGAACGAACGAATTCCATGGCCTTCTCGTCAACGCTGAGGTCAACCTCGTCGTATTCGATGTGCTCGCGGGTCATCAGGCGCTTGGTGCTGTCGCACTGAACGCATGAAGGAAGCGTGTAGATGGTCGCTTTTGCTGACATTTGAATCTCTTCTCTGTTGCACACGAGCCTGCTGGCTTGGGTTCTGGGCCGAAATCTCGGTGCTCAGAACCCGAGTTCCCCCGGTGTTCGTGATGGGTTTTCTGTTGTGAAACCCCATTTCTAGGTTCCTCGGTGTCTACTTCGACGCCTCGGTCTGGTGAATTTAGAGTTTCGCTCTATTTTCCCTAGATGTAGGTCTTTTTGTTTGCTCGACTACTATACCTAGTGCACGAGCGCTGTTTAAGCATTTCGCAAAAGTTGCTCAAAAAAGGTTATAAAAGTTCATTTTTGAGCCAAATCTCCGCGTCAGATCAAGCAGAGCTAAATTCTGAACGACCCCACCGACATTGATTTTCTCGGCGTGTCGTGATGCCCCAGCGAAACGAAAAGCGCCCCCGGTAGGAATCGAACCTACGACCAAGAGATTAGAAGGCTCTTGCTCTATCCACTGAGCTACGGAGGCATGGCTCAAAAGAACCTCCCCAAGTTTACCTAGCGGAGCGCCGAGAGGGCATCCGTGCTTTGTCAACATAAAGTTAGAGCGTGCTCAAGCGACTGATAACCATCTCAAGACCGGTGCTCTGGATCAACACCATCGGCACCACCATGATGGGCCTCTGGCTGACCGGAACACTGTGGACCTGGGATGCGATTTGGATGCTGCTCTGGGTAACGCTGCCGTTCAACCTTCTTATCTACGGCATCAACGACATCTTCGATCAGGAAACCGACAACATCAACATTCGCAAGGGTGGTTACGGCGGCGCAAAGATTGACCCTCGTGAGGTTCCTTGGATCGCCTGGGGTGTGGTGCTGCTAAACCTCCCGTTCCTTGTGTTCTTCGGCCTCAACTATTCCTTGGCAGCCAACGCTTGGATGTGGGCGTACAGCCTCACCTTCCTCTTCTATTCGGCTCCGCCGCTGCGATTCAAAGGCCGGCCATACCTCGACTCGATTAGCAATGCCGACTACGCGTTCCCACTGGCTTTTGTGCCGCTGGCGCTCGGGCATGAGCCGCTGTGGCTCGCCGTGTTTGCCCTCATGGCCTGGAGTTTGGCGAAACACACATACGACGCAATTCAAGACATTGAAGAGGATGCGTTTGTCGAGATCAAAACCACTGCCGTTCACCTGGGCGCTCGCAAGTCGCTGATCTGGGTCGGCTTCTGGTGGATTGTTTCGAGCGTGATGTTTGCGTTTGTGAACCTGCCGCTCGGCGTCGCGAATGCGCTTTACGCAGGTTGGCTGATCTGGCTGATTAGCCGAGATCAATCGGCTACCAATGCCAAACGTGTTTACAAGTATTCGGTGGCCTTCCCATACGTTGTCGGAACGATGGCCGGAGTGCAACTGGTATCGGCAATTCTGATGAAGCAATTTTTGCCATGAAAAAGGTTGTGATTGTCGGAGCTGGCTTGGGCGGCCTAACCGCAGCGGCCCTCCTGGCAAAGGCCGGTCACGACGTAACCGTTCTGGAACGGAATAGCTGGATTGGCGGTAAGTCCCGTCGCATTGAAGTCGCGGGACAACGCATTGATACCGGTCCATCGCTGATCACTTTTCCCGGTGTTCTGCAGGAGCTGTTCGCTCGCTATGACGCTCTTGGCCAAGCCGGAGATGCCGAGAAAATCGCCAACCTGAACCTCGAGCGCCTCCCCGAGGTGGGTCGCTATTTCTTCAGGGACACGGTGGTTGACTTGCCGGTTCCGCCAGAACACCCGTGGCACGAGGCCTGGGCTCGGTTTGATCGAGAACAAGGTCACCTCGGCCCTCAGATCACCAAGCTGCTGACCAGCGACCCCTTTGATTCACAAACTTTGCCTGCGGTGACCGCAATCACCAAGAACTACGGATTACACCTGTCGACGAGCGCATACCTCAAGCACTTGGACTGGATGCCAGACGAGCTCAAAGAAATCATTGCTATCCACACGCTAAACGCCGGAATAGCCCCGGAACGCACCCTGGCGCTATACGCGACGATCGCGGCGGTCATGGCGCATGATGGCATTTCGGTGCCGACCGGTGGTGTTTACGAGATTGCCCTGGCAATTGGTCGAATGGCAGAGGCGGCCGGCGCGAAAATCCGGCTAAACACAGAGGTGACCGGAATCGCCAAGGGCCGAGTTGTCGCCGACGGAGAGACCTTTAATGCGGATGCGATCATCGCAGCAACCGACGCGCAAATTGTTGACCGCCTCCTGGGCAAGCGCGTCGGTCGGCCGCGCCGGGTTTCCTGCTCGGGAGTTGCGGTGTTTGCAGTGCTCAAGAAGCCGTTGCCCGACTCAACGGTCACCCATTCGGTAATCATGCCCAGCCAGCCAGGCGAATTGCATGCTTCACTCGATGCCACAGCGGTGCCAACCGAGACCATGGCATTTCTGAATTACTACCGACCAGGCCATATCTACCCAAACCAAAAAGCCACGGCGGCAATCTTGCTGACTGCTCCGGCCAATGGGGAAAAGTTCGAGTTCGAGGGCGAATTCGTGCAGCGTGAACTCAAGCGCATCAGCGAACTTATGCAATTGCCTGAGCCGCTAACTGAACTGATTGAGGATTACAAACTGCTGGATCCGAGTTATTTCGCCGAATTTGGGGCTGCCGGCGGTTCGCTCTATGGCGCCACCAGGCCAATCTGGCAGGGTGGCCCCTTCCACACCCCCGGTTACTCATCACCGTTCAGGCCGTGGTTGTGGCGAGTCGGCGCATCTGTGCACCCGGGCGGCGGTGTGCCTGCAGTGCTCGGCGGTGCGATGAATTCGACCGCGCGACTCCTGCGGTCGCTCTCTAAGAACCCATAACTTTCGAAAAACAGTGTCGCGCTCCCCTGCGAGAATGGGAGCATGAACCGCATTCAGCTACCCAAAACTCAGCTCAACGTCTCGCGTCTCTGCCTCGGCGGCAATGTCTTCGGTTGGAGCGCCGACGAATACGAGAGCGAAGGCGTGCTGAACGCATACACCGAGTTGGGTGGCAACTTCATCGACACCGCAGACGTTTACAGCGAATGGGCCGAAGGTCATGTCGGTGGCGAGAGCGAGACCGTGCTTGGCAACTGGATGCGCGAACGCAAAAATCGCGACGACATGGTCATCGCGACCAAAGTGGCCAAACTGACCACTCGAGCAGGTCTAAGCCGTGCGAATATCATTGCTGCCTGCGATGACTCCCTTCGAAGACTTAAGACCGACTACATCGACCTCTATTACGCGCACGAGGATGACCAATCGGTTGACCTACTGGAAACCCTCAGCGCGTTCAGCGAGCTGCAGCAGGCCGGCAAGATTCGTTACGCGGCGGCGTCCAATTATTCGGGTGCTCGATTGCTGGAAGCAGCCGAAGTCAGCCGTTCGAATAACCTGACCGAGTACGTCGCGGTTCAAAACCACTACAACCTGCTGGAACGCGAGGAGTACGAAACCGACACCCGCCCCGCCGTCGAGGCACTCGGAATGTCGAGCCTGCCCTACTTCGGTTTGGCCCGTGGCTTCCTCAGCGGCAAATACCAGCCCGGTGTCGAGATTGATTCGGTACGCGCAAGCGGAGTAACCAAGTACCTAAATGCCGAGGGCTGGGCAGTCGTCGAGCGACTCCAGCGGCTGGCTGACCATCACTCAACCGATGGTCGCAAGGTGCATGTTTCGGCAATTGCGCTCGCTTGGTTGCGTCAACAGCCAACCGTAGCTGCACCGATCGCGAGCGCGCGAACGGTCGATCAGCTCAGACAATTCGCGACCGAGGTGGTTTTGACAAACACCGAGCTGAATTATCTGGCAAACGGCCAGTAGATCCTTTAGCACCCGGCTTCGGCAGACTTCCCTGCCATCGGAATACGGATACGAGCCGAGTGGTTAGTCTTAGACAGGTAGCGCCCCGGGGTGGCACTGCAGCAAATAGGCAATAGAAAAGAGCAACGATGCATCGCTTGGCCAAACTCAGTCTCAACAATCGTTCGGTCATCGCGCTGGCAACAGCCATCATCGCGATGTTCGGTTTCGTCTCGCTAGGTTCACTAAAGCAAGAGCTGATTCCGAGTTTCGAAACTCCGCAGGCCGCAATCGTTACCACTTATATAGGTGCAAGCCCTGAAGTCATTGACAAGCAGGTCAGCCAGGTTATCGACAATGCCGTGCGGCAGCAAGACGGGTTAGTAAGTTCCACCACGACTTCGCAGGCCAACATTTCCATCGTTCGCGTGGAGTTTGAGTACGGCACGGCTACGGCCAAGGTAAAAGAAAATCTTGCCTCCGCTCTAGCCAGCATCCAAGGCACTCTGCCAAGCGAGGCGACACCGAAAATCCTCAGTGGCTCGTTCGATTCGGTGCCAATTATCGCTCTGGGTGTCAGTTCCAAGACCGGTCAAAACGAAGCGCTCGGCAAACTATTGAACGATGTGGCCGTGCCACTCGTCGCGGCTATTCCGGGTGTACGTGACGTAACGCTGACGGGAACAATCGAAAAACGCATCAACTTGACTCTGAAACAGAGCGTTCTGGCGGCCAATGGTTTGAGCCAGCAGTCAATCGTCTCGGCCCTACAGGCAAACGGGTTTGTCTTGCCAGCCGGCACTCTCGATGACAAAGACGGGTCAATCTCGATCGAGTCGGGCACGCCCGTGAACTCGCTGAAGGACTTCGAAAACCTGCCGCTGATCGGCACCAAAACCACCACAACCACGACCCAGCCCCAAATCCCTTCGAACCTGCTGGGTCAACTCGGTGGCCTCAGCGGATTGACTGGCGGTTCCACCGGCAGCTTTGGAGGCTTGACCGGAGGCACATCGAGCGGTTTCAA
>JAGWTM010000093.1 GCA_028868975.1 Actinomycetales bacterium | reverse complement strand
GGCACGGTCTGAACGTTTTGACTAGTGGTGCCCATCAGCCCAGTGATTGCCGAGACGGAGCTGCAGCGCTCGCAAATCATGCAGCAAACGCTCAATTGAAATAGCGCAGGCTTGAGCGGCGGGGCCAGACCACCATTGCGGGTCTGGGATCGCATGACTCAATTGAGCGATGGCATGTTCAACGGCGAGCGCGGTGCGGTTCATGTCACTAGGTTGCGGCGAGCAGCGCATCCTTGTTGAAAGTGCACGAGGTCTGTGGATAAGTGGCGATTGGATGTCGGGCAATATAGAACCGTGAGCAATCTTTCAGTGCAACCTCTTAGTCCCCTCGACGGTCGCTATCGCGGAGCCGTTGCCGATCTCGGTGAGTTTCTCAGTGAGGCCGGTCTTAACCGTGCCCGAATCGCGGTCGAGATTGAATGGTTGATTCACCTCGCGAACCGCAACCTGCTGGGGAACAACGCGTCCATCGATTTGACCGAAGCGGCTAACCTTCGTGCCATCGTCACGAACTTCGGCGACGCCGATGTGGCGACTCTCGCCGAAACTGAGGCCACCACCAAGCACGACGTGAAGGCAGTCGAATATTTCATTCGCGGCAAGCTCACCGAACTCGGTCGTGAAGACCTACTCGAATTGACTCACTTCGCATGCACCAGCGAAGACATCAACAACTTGTCGTACGCGATCACTGTGCGTGATGCCGTTCATAACGTTTGGTTGCCTCGCGCCGAGAAGTTGATGGCGAAGCTGCGCGAACTCAGCGCCAAGTACATCGACGCCGCGATGATGAGCCGCACCCACGGACAGCCCGCTACTCCGACCACCATGGGCAAAGAGCTTGCGGTGTTCATTCACCGCCTGCAGCGTCAACTCGACCGCATCGCGAAGCAGGAATATCTCGGCAAGTTTTCGGGCGCCACCGGAACTTTCTCGGCACACGTCGTTGCCGCCCCAAGCGTTGACTGGGCCGCAGAATCAGAGGCGTTCGTCACCAGCCTCGGTCTCACCTGGAACCCGCTAACCACCCAGATTGAATCTCACGACTGGCAGGCCGAACTGTATTCGGCTGTCGGGCTGTTCAACCGCATTCTGCACAACCTGTGCACCGACATCTGGACCTACATCTCGCTGGCCTACTTCAAGCAGATTCCTGTTGCTGGAGCGACCGGTTCATCGACCATGCCGCACAAGATCAATCCGATTCGCTTCGAGAACGCCGAGTCGAATCTCGAGCTATCGTGCGCGATTCTCGACAGCCTTGCCGCAACCCTGGTCACCTCGCGTTTGCAGCGCGACCTAACCGACTCGAGCTCGCAGCGCAACATCGGACTCGGTTTCGGTCACTCGCTGCTCGCAATCGACAACGTGACTCGCGGCCTCAACGAAATCGACCTCTCGCCTGCCGTTCTCGACGCTGATCTGTCGGACAACTGGGAGGTGCTCGGCGAGGCGATTCAGACGGTGATTCGTGCCGAGGTTGCAGCTGGTCGTTCGAAGATCAATGATCCGTATGCGCTGCTCAAGGAACTGACTCGAGGCAAGCGCGTCGGCCACGAGGACCTCACGGTTTTTGTGAACGGACTCGACATCGGCCAAGACG
>JAGWTM010000053.1 GCA_028868975.1 Actinomycetales bacterium | reverse complement strand
CAATTCTTTCGCAGAGCCTCGTGGAGCTTCGGCCGGCGGGTCAATTGGTCAACGGTCTCGAATGGTCCGCTATCGCATCCATGGGACAAAATGATTTGACTATCGCCGACGCACTAACGCAAACCCGCCGCACCGAACCACCTGCCGACGTTGTGAGGTTTGCTAAACGAGTCGCCAAAAAGCAGTCGCCGCATCAGGCCGCGTTGGAGATTTGCAGATTTGTTTTCGAACGTATGACTTACAAAGCTGGCGTCACGGGCGTGCACTCGGTCGCAAAAGAGGCTTGGGCAAATAAGCTCGGCGTCTGCCAGGACTATGCCCACATCGCGCTCGGTGCGTTGAGGTCGATTGGTATTCCGGCGCGTTATGTCAGCGGCTATTTCCACCCAGACAAGGAACCGAAGCTCCATGAAACAGTTCAAGCGGAATCACACGCTTGGGTCGAATGGTATGTCGGAGGGTCGGCGAATGAAGGATGGTTTGCCTTTGACCCGACCAATAACATCGAAGTCATTGACCGCCACATCGTTGTTGGCAAAGCTCGCGATTACGATGACCTAGCCCCGCTCAGAGGGGTTTACGCCGGTCACGTATCCAGTGAATTGCTGGTTAGAGTCGAGATTACTCGCGAGGCGTAGTCTTAGGGCATGACTACCTTGCCGCTAGTTCGCACCTTTACCGATGCTCAGGGCATCGACATCACCTTTTATGAGTGGCCCATCGCTTCTCCACGAGCGGCGATTCAACTCCTGCACGGCCTCGGCGAACACGCCAGACGCTATGACGAGTTGGCATCCGTTCTAAACAAAGCAGGGTATGCGGTTTACGCAACTGACCACCGCGGGCACGGCGAAACCGGTTTGGCGATGGTTGCTTCTGGCGCGTCGAAGCGAATGGGCAACCTGGGTCCGGGCGGCATGACCGCCGTGTTTGCCGACGAGCTACAGTTGCGCGACCTGATCGAAACCGAGCACATGGGCCGGCCGCTGGTTTTGATTGGCCACAGTTGGGGTTCGATGATTGCCCAGCGCCTTTTGGATTCAAATTCGACCATGTGGCAGGCGGCTGTGCTCACGGGTTCGACAGTCTTGCTCCCAGGCATCCTCCCAAGCGGCGGATTCAACAGAAAGTGGAACCGAACTCCAAACAAGACCGGGTTCGAATGGTTGAGTCGCGACCGATCTGTCGGTGAGGCCTTCGTGGCAGATCCGAAGACTTTTCCTGACAGCGCGATTTCGGTCTTTGGAGTTTCGCAAACCATCAAACTGCTCGGATTGCCCAAGAAGACGATCTACCCGCAGCTCCCGATGCTGCTGATGGCTGGATCAGAGGACCCAATCGGTGGCGAACGAGGGACGCGCCTGCTCGCAGACGCATACCGTCGTGCCGGAGTCGTTGACCTTCAGGCTATTTGCTATCACGGGGCCAGGCATGAAGTTTTCAACGAGACGAATCGCCTAGAGGTTTTTGCCGATTTGCTAGCTTGGCTGGACGAGAAGCTCGCCTAATTACTCGGCTTTCTTACCGAACTGCTCGTTGAACTTTCCAACGTTTGGCACGCGGCAGGCGGCAACGGCATCCTCGATTGGACCAGCAAGCAGGTCGTGGGTTTCCGGGTGTCGCTGCATGTACATCACGGTGTAGCTGCAGACCGGCCATACCTTGGCTTCACCGAACAACCCGCCGCGGATCTCAGCCAGCGCCTCGCGGGTCAAGATTGCGGCGAGATTCTTGCCCTGGTGCTGGGGGCTGACCTCGGTGTGCACAAAGTGAACCTCAGCGCCACTCTTTCCGAGAGTACGTTCGTAGTCGGCCAGACCTACCCGCTCTTCGCCGATGAAGATTTCGAAGCGGTGCGCATCAGCGTTGTGGACAACGTGCGGGGTTGGTTCGGTCATCATGGGCCGCCTTTACTGTTAATCTCTTCGATGTGCAGGGCATCGAAAACAAGGTCATCGAAGCAGACAATCTGTCTGCTCTCAAGACTATTCCCGATGCCAGCGTGCAGCTGATTTACATCGATCCGCCGTTCAATACCGGCCGCAAGCAAACTCGTGGCGCATCGACAACCCGCCGGTCAGACAGCGGTGGGCGCGTTGGATTTAAAGGCCTGCGCTACGAAACCATTCGTGAAACCGTGCTCAGCTATGACGATGAATTCGCCGACTACTGGGCGTTTCTCGAACCGAGACTCGAAGAGGCTTGGCGCATCCTGAATAATTCGGGCACTCTCTATCTGCATCTCGACTACCGCGAATCGCACTATGCGAAGGTGCTGCTCGATGCCCTCTTTGGGCGCGATTGCTTTTTGAACGAGATTATTTGGGCGTATGACTATGGCGCCAAGAGCAAGTCTCGGTGGCCTTCGAAGCACGACACGATTCTGGTTTACGTGAAAAACCCTGACGCCTACTACTTCGATAGCGCTGAGGTTGACCGCGAGCCATACATGGCGCCCGGTTTGGTGACGCCAGAGAAAGCGGAGCGCGGCAAACTCCCCACGGATGTTTGGTGGCACACCATCGTGTCAACCACGGGCCGCGAAAAGACCGGATACCCGACCCAAAAACCACTGGGCATTTTGCGGCGCATCATTCAGGCTTCCTCAAAAGAGGGTGATCTCGTCTTGGATTTCTTTGCCGGATCAGGCACCACCGGTGCTGCAGCAGCCGAGTTAGGGCGAAGGTTTATCTTGATCGACCAAAATCCTGAGTCGATAGAGGTTATTAGCGCGAGGCTAGCCAAGCAGGGCGTGGCCTACGAACTGCAACGAGCGTAACCACAACGTAGGTCAACAGGATGAGAATGGCGGCGATAGCCATTGCCATTCCGAAGTTGGTTGAACCCGGCCGACTAATTAGCTGGAAAAGCACGGTCGGCAAAGTCGCTTGATTGCCGAAGGTCAAAAGAGAAGCCGCCCCATACTCACCGATGGATGCGATTGCGGCGAAACCGATTGCGGTAACAAATACATGCCTGATGATTCCGAGTTCGATGAACCACCAGGTTTGGGCAGCCGAAGCCCCTGCCGTTGCAGCTGCCTCTCGTTGTTCGGGTGAAATCGATTCGAGCGCTGGGTAAAGCATTCGGATCACGAGAGGCGTCGCCATCAAAGACTGGATGAGCGGCACGGCTAACCATGATGTCCGCAGAGCAAAGGGTTGCCCGTTGAACGTGATCAGGTAGCCGAAAGCAAGAACTACCGAAGAGATCCCCATCGGAAGGAGAAACGCCAGGTCGAGTAGCCAGGTCGCAAACTGGTGTCCACGATTGCGGATGTTTCGCGAGAGCAGAAAACTGACCGCCGAACCGATGATCACAGCGAGCGTTGTCGAAATTGCGAGGTTCCGCAGGCTGTTACCTGCAGCCTCGAGCACCGTGACATTCAGAAGCTCGCGCTCTCCTCTTGTTGCCAGCAGCGTGAAATTATCAAGATTCCAACCTGTCGGTGATTGGAAAGCTCGAACAAACACACTCAGCAGCGGAATTGCAATGAGACCGAAAATGGTCGGGGCTGTAATCGCGATGGCTGCCCAGTCCCTGCGAGAAAGTCGCGGCAACCGCGTCGACTCATCAATCTGCTCTAGGCTCACCGCGCGCCGACCGATGCGCGTGCTCAAGCCGAGCGCTGCGATAGTTAGGCCGGTTTGAAACATCGCAAGCAGCGCGGCTTTGCCAAGGTCCAGATATTGAACCGCAGCGCTGGCTATCTCAGTCTCTAACGAATGCACCAGCCCACCACCGAGAATCAAAATCACTCCGTAGCTCGTCGCGCAGAACAGAAAGGTTAGTGCCGCAGATGAAACTATCGCCGAGCGCAGTTGCGGCAGTGAGATGGCGATTAGGGTTCTGAACCGACCAGCTCCGGCCAGCTCAGCGGCCTCCTCAAGTTCTGGGTCTAAGGTGGCCCATACGCCCCCGATGCTGCGGACGCTCAGTGAATAGTTGATAAAAACGTGGGCGGCAATAATCCAGAACACCGGGTTACTGTTTTGGTCTATTCCAAAAATGGAATAGACATCATTCAATTTTTGGAATGCAACAAACGCGATCGCGATAACAATCGTCGGCAAAACCAAGGGCAGCGTGATCAGCACGCGAAGAAAATTGCGACCTCGAAATCTGCGACGATACAAAATGTATGCGCCCGGGATTCCGAGCAGAAGACAAATCACAGTCGATAGGGCAGCCTGCCACACCGTGAACCAGACCGCCGCAATCGTCGAATGCCCGAGTTCGACTGAATTGGCGCCAGCTTGAAAACCGAGAGCGAGAATCCTCGTTAACGGCCAATAGAACAGCACCGCCACAAAAAGTAGCGGTGCTGCCCAAACGGCGATTAGCCGAAGATATCGGACCATGCGGTTAGCCAGCTCTCTCGGTTGGCATTGATGTCTAGACCTGCTCCGAGTGGCGCGGTCGCGACTGTTGCCCACTTAGACCAGTCTGCTGGTAGTTCGGTTGACTTCACAATCGGGTACACATACATCGATTCTGGGATGCCGCGCTGGAAGGCATCCGACAGCAGGAACTTGATTAGCAGCTGCGCGCCAACTGGATTCTTGGCGCCGGCTAGCACACCGGCATACTCCACCTGACGGAAGCAACCATCCAGGATTGATGCCGTGCCTGAGGTTCCGTCCTTGCGAATTTCATAGGCTGGTGAGCTGGCATAGCTCAGCACAACGGGGTACTTGCCCTTGCCGGTCGAGCCCGAAAAGTCGGTGTAGTAAGCGTCCTCCCAACCGGCAGTGACCTTCACCCCGTTGGCCTTGAGCTTGGTCCAATAGTCTTGCCAACCATCGTTGCCGTACTTGGCTACGGTTGCCGCGAGGAACGCCAAACCAGTTGACGAAGTCGATGGGTTCTCGACCACCGTCAGGTTCTTGTAGGTCGGTTCAACGAGTTGATCGATTGAGGTCGGTGCCGAAATACCCTTTGCCTTGAACCAGGCTTTGTCGTAATTCATGCAGACATCGCCATAGTCGATGGCGGTCAGCCGACCGCTGACAATTTTGTTTTGTAGTGCGACTCCCGAGAAAGTGTTGTCGATGCCGAAGAACGCGTCGCCAATCGGGGTGTCTTTGGTCAGAACTAGTTTGTTAGTTAGCGCTCCCGCATCACCGGCCTTGACGATGTTCACGGTGATTCCGGTTTGTGTTTTGAACTGCGCGAGCTGCTCCTTGCTCATCGAGAAAGAGTCATGAGTCACGAGGGTGAGCTCGGGCAGAGGGCTTGCGCTTGGGGTGGAGCTATCAGTTGCGGATGCGCAACCCGTAAGTGCCGCGGTCGAGAGTCCGACCACGGCGATTGCAGCAGCTAGCTTGTATGCGAATTTTGGAATATAACTCTTGTGCACTTTCGTGCCCTCCGTTTCAGTTGCGAATCAATTGATCCACTCGAATAGTGGGCACGGGTTAGAGGTCCTCCCTGCGTTGGCATTATCCAAATCAGGTTCGACGGTCGAAGGCTACGGAGCCTTCCTCTCAGACCGGTGTTACCGGACTCCCGTGTGCTTCAATGCTAAGCGAAAACCCCGCCAGTTTCACCTGACGGGGTTGTCGTTGACTGATTCGGATTTTGTTCTAGTGGGCGGCTGCCTCAGCTGCTTCTTGAGCCGCCGACTTGTCGCGGAGCGGAGTCGCTTTGATGAAGAACGAAATCACAAAAGCGATAGCCACGATCACTGCAGCCCAGAGGAATACCGGAATCGAACTGTCGGCGAAGCCAATCAAGAACGGCTTGGCCAAACGCGGGTCAAGGTTGGTCAAGAACGACGAGTCAGTGCTGATCTTGTCGCCCAGGCCAGCGCCGCTGCCGCCACCGGTTTGGGCATTCATCATCCCTTGAATAATCGCCTGGTTGTTCTTGTCTGCCATGACCTTAGGGTCTTGCATGGCTTCCTTAATTCCGGCTAGTACTTCTTGATTGCCAAAGGCCTTCTTGATGTTTTCACCCAGTCCGTTGAACAGGATTGAGATGAAGATTGCGACACCGAGGGTTCCACCCATCTGACGGAAGAAGGTGGCCGATGCGGTGGCCACACCAACCTCGTGGGCTGGCACCGACTGCTGTGCGACCAGGGTCAGGGTCTGCATCAGCTGGCCGAGGCCCAAACCAATTAGAACCATTCCAATTGCAACCCAGCCGTATGAGCTATCGGCTCGGAAGCCCAACATGTAGATGTAGCCGAGCATGAGAAGACCGGTACCGGTCGACAAAAAGACCTTGTACTTTCCGGTCTTCGCGGTTACCTGACCTGAAATGGTCGTACCGGTCATCAGACCTAGGACCATCGGAAGCATCATGAAGCCAGACTCGGTCGGGCTCGCGTTCATGACGATCTGCAGCAGAAGCGGCAGAGTCATCATGCCACCGAACATTCCGACACCCACGATTACGCCCATGATGGTCGATCCGGTGAAGGCTTTCGACTTGAACAGGTTGAGCGGCAAAATTGCCTCGTGGCCAGCTTTACGCTCGGCGAGGATGAACGCGACGATACCGACGGCGCCGGTCACATACATCAGGATGCTGTTTTGAGAATCCCAACCCCAGTCGCGTCCGTTCTCGGCCACAATCAGCAGAGGAACCACTGCGATGACGATGGTGATAGCGCCCCACCAGTCGATCCGGTGAAGCTTTGGAGTGTGTGGCACGTGCAAGAACGAAACAACCATGATCAGTGCGACGGCACCGATTGGCAGGTTAATCAGGAATACCCAGCGCCAGCCCGAGATCCAGAGAATTTGATCCACTCCAGCAAAAAGTCCACCGACAAGTGGTCCAAGCACCGAGGATGAGCCGAACACGGCGAGGAACAGGCCCTGGTAGCGCGCGCGTTCGCGCGGGGGAACGATGTCGGCGAGCACGGTGATTGCCAGTGAGAACAAACCGCCGGCGCCGATGCCCTGCACCGCGCGGAAGGCGGCGAGCTGAGGCATATCGGCCGCGAAACCGGCCAGCGCCGAGCCGAAGATAAAGATGGTAATCGCCGCGATAAAGAGGCGACGTCGACCAAAGATGTCGCCAAGCTTGCCGTAAATCGGAGTGGCGATAGTCGAGGTGATCAGGTAGGCGGTGGTGACCCATGCCTGCTGCTCGAGACCCTTGAGGTCGTCTGCGATGGTTCGCATCGCGGTTCCGACAATGCTCTGATCGAGAGCTGATAGGAACATACCCGACATGAGACCAACGAGCACCAGCTGGATCTGGCGCTTGGTCATCACACCGGTTTTGGCCGATTCGGCGGCCGCTGCCTTGCGTGCTTCACGTGACAAAGGAATAACTCTTTCTGAAAGTTAGGCTTATTAACGTGGTCAAGCCTAAACGCGAAAATTCTTCTAATTTGTTGAACACGTTTTTAGCGCTCGGTATTTCAACCACTTTTGTGATTGGTTGTTCGCTCGGGTCCAGCGGTTCCGCGGCAGTGGCTGCAGGGGTAACTCCAGCCCCGACCGTCGCACCGACTGCGGGCTCGTCGCCTTCACCCACGGTTTCGCCGACGACTACCGCGTCACCTACGCCGACCGTCTCGCCAACCCCCACGGTTTCGCCAACCCCCGCACCATCGCCAACGGTGATTCCGCGTCCAAACATTCAGTCGGCAAGTTCTTTGCTGGTGGTCGTGAATAAGCAGCGTCCGCTCAACCCGAAAACCTACGCTCCGAAGCCCCTTGCCTTCGTCAACGGCGTACCGCTTTTTAAGGATGCCGCAATCGCACTGCAGCAGCTGGCCGCCGGAATGAAGAAAGCCGGGGCTGGAAATCTTTGGCTCAACTCGGGTTATCGCAGCTATGCCACCCAGGTCGCCGTGCACGATCGTCAGGTGCGGGCTCTTGGGCTCACCGCTGGCGAGCGATTGGCCGCTCGACCCGGTTACAGCGAACATCAGACCGGCTTGGCTGCCGACGTTTCGGCTCTGGGGCAGGGATGCGTTATCCAGGTCTGTTTCGCCAAGACCAAAGCGGGCAAGTGGCTAGCCGCGAATTCTTGGCAGTACGGCTGGATTTTGCGCTATCAAGACGGTCAAACGGCGACCACCGGTTATCAGTTTGAGCCATGGCATTTCAGGTTTGTCGGCGTCGAAGTGGCTACCGATTACCGATCAAAACAGTCGAAATCGCTCGAGGCATACTGGGGCCTGTCGCCAGCGCCAAACTACTGAGCGGCTCGATGTAGCTAAATCGATCCAGTCGATTAGTGCTGTACGCGCTTGCCCAATTCGGCAGCGATGCCAATGTAAGTGTGCGGGCGCAAAGCCAGGAGTCGGTCCTTGGCGTCTTGGCCGATGTCGAGTCCGTTCACAAAAACCGTGAGGTCCTCGTGGCCGACGCGCTTGCCTCGAGTCAGTTCCTTGAGCAGCGCATACGGATCATTGATCTTCGAACGACCAGCTGCAACCTCGGCACGAATCACC
>JAGWTM010000092.1 GCA_028868975.1 Actinomycetales bacterium | reverse complement strand
CTTGTTGATCAATCGAATGGCCTTGGTCAAGGTGTCGAAGTTGAAGTTGCGGGTCTCGCCGAGCACAACGTAATCCGGGTCGACATCGGTCATGACGTAACCAATCTCGTGCAGGGCTGTGGTCAAACCGGCTTCGCCTAAGACGTATGCGGTTCCGTTCGGGCTCTGCTTCTTTAGGAATGCTGCGGTGGCCATGGCCGAGGTCCAAATTCGATCCTCGGGCACATCCAGACCGCCAGCTTTCAAGCGAGCGGATAGGTCGCGGGCAGTGAAAATCGAGTTGTTGGTCAGCACTAGAAACGGGGTGCCGTCAGCCTGCCATTTGGCAATCAGTTCGCACGCGCCGGGCAGCGGTTTGCCCTCGTGCCAAAGGACGCCGTCCATGTCGGTGAGCCATGCTTTGATGTTGCTTCTGTCTGCCATGCCACCAGCCTACCGAAGGGTGAAAACTAGACTTGAAGGGTGAGTAAATCCCCGTCAGCTTCAAAGCGTGAGTTGCGTCGAGAGCGCATCGGCGGATTCGCACTCATCGGTGCAGCGGTGCTCGCTCTGGTGTTTGCAAACTCACCGCTAGCTCCCGCGTACGAGTCGGTCATCCACTTCGAATTCCTCAAAGAGCTTGCGATTTTCACGTTTTTCTTCAGCGTAGGCATTGAGCTTCGTCATGAAATTCGTCACGGCTCGTTGCGTAAGCCACAGCAGGCCATCGTGCCGGTGTTAGCCGCCATAGGCGGAATGCTTCTGCCGGTTTTGCTGTTCAGCATCATCAACGCCGGTCTGCCCACGGCGAAGGGTTGGGGCATTCCGATGTCGACCGACATTGCCTTTGCTCTCGCGATCCTCGCGATAGCGGGTAAAGGCCTGCCGAAGGCGCTCAAGACCTACGTCATGACTGTCGCCGTGGCCGATGATTCCCTCACGATATTGATGATCTCGCTGTTCTTCGCGAGTAGCTTCAATGTCCTCACCGTGGTCTCGCTAGCCGGCGTAGTTTGCGGCCTGTTCGTTCCAGGTGCAAGTCGTTTCACTGGAGCTCTAGGACCAATCGTCTCCTTCGGCGCGCTCCCGATCTTTGCCTTTTTCTCTGCGGGAGTCAGTCTTGAGTCACTGGATGTCAACTCGGCGTCGACTCCGCTGCTAGTTGGCATTTTGATTGCCCAACTGGTCGGCAAACCACTCGGCGTGCTCGGCACCACTTGGTTGGTTACGCGTTCGAAGCTTGGACAATTGCCGACTGGCTTGGTTTGGGCTGACCTTCGCTCGGTGGGTTGGTTGTTTGCCATGTGTTTCACCGTTTCGATGCTCATGGTCGAGCTGAATTTCTCCAAGGAAGAGACTTCGGTTCTTCACTCAGTGTCAGTGCTAAGCGTCTTCGCGGCCACATCCATAGCCGGTCTGACTTCGATTCTGCTGCTTCGTCGCAGGGCGGCTAAGGTTGCCAGTTGATGAGCGAATTACACGAAAACAATCCCTCACCCGAGCAAACCACTTGGGGTGTTGGGCCGTGGCTAGGCGAGTGGCCGGCCGGTGTTGGCGAACCGGGCAACCCATACGACGCCGAGCTGCTGCAGAATGGCGACACCAGAAACGTTCTCGATCACTACCGATACTGGTCGATGGATGCGATTGTCGCCGACCTCGATTCCCGTCGGCACAGGTTTCACGT
>JAGWTM010000009.1 GCA_028868975.1 Actinomycetales bacterium | reverse complement strand
GACCGCATCGCTCGCGTGGTCGAAAAGCGACTAGCTATTTAGCTCTGAGTCAATCAACTTCGAGCGAAATCCCATGAGCTCGTGGCTCCCGTTCAGGTAGTTGAAGGCCCGCACGAAATTGCCAAGTTTTTCGGCTACCTTGCCGGCTCTGTAGAGGATGGCCGCTTCGGCACGACTCGCTTGAATCGTTCGCGTGCGCGAATCAATCGCGGCTAGAAGCTCGAGTGCGAACTCTTGCTCACCCGAAACAACCGCGATTTCAGCGAGAGAAATGATCAATTCGTCGTGATCCCGCGTTTGCGTGTTGATGCTCAACGTGATTGCGGTTCTTGCCCAGCGAATGAACTCGTCGCGGTCTTGGAGTTTTGCTGCGAGCAGCGCATACGCGCAATTGGCCCAGGCGATACGCGAAGCCTGACCGTGTTCGCGAAGGACTTCGACCGCTGCATCAAGCTGAGCAAGTTGTGCTGGCGCGTCTACGATTCCCGCGTGCAACTCGTACCAGACTGCATTGGTCATCAGGGACGCCCTCGCGACCGGGAGGTCAAGGTCGCTAATTGCCTCGATTGCAGAGTTAACCTCGCTCAGCGCATTAATGAAATCGCCTTTTGCGTAATAGGCGCTGGATCTGGCCCAGAAGGCATTCACGTGCTGTCGCGGTTCACTGATCAGACCCTTGTGCGAATCAATAACCCTGATTGCATCGCGCCAGAGTCCAGCGGCCGAATAGAGTTCCGCAGTTTGAAAGACGAGTTCGAGCAGGTCATCCTGACGCACTTTTGCGGTAGTCGGAGCCGAGCTAACTAGGTCACTGGCAAATTTGAGAGCCTCAGCATCACGACCGAGTTCACGCAGCAATCGAACCCGCAGGCGAGCCCCGAAACTCTTCAGCTCTCTGCTATTTGGAATGGTTTCGAACCAGGCCTCGACTTGGGCCAGCGCGGTGCCGAATTCGTCTCTGGCCTCACTCTCGAGAGCATCGAGCAGCTGCTGGTGGTTGCGCAGTGCCGGGCCAGAGCGTACTTCTGCACTCAAGCTGCCGGTCTGCCGAAGCTGCCATTCGGCTAGTCGCAGGCCAGCGATTTGAATCGCAATCCCAGCTTCACCGGCTCGCGCCTCGAGGCGAGCCAACAGGAGCGCGGCAATGCGAGGCGATGCCTGCCGGTGACCCTGCTCGATAAGCGACAGGTAGGCCGTGCTGCAAATGCCTGAGGACAATGCCTCAAGAGTCAAGCCAAGGGTTTGCCGGCGTTTGCGAAGCTCGGCTCCGGTCAAACCATGCGCCTCGGTTGTTGTGCCCGAGGTTTCGCGGGTTGAACTGCCTCCACCCTTGACAGTCGAATTACTTCTAACCACGCTTAATGATTACCTCAAATCGAGGGTGAAAGGGGGAAATCGATTGAAAACCGTTATGGCATTCGTGGCATCAGCAATGCTCGCGGCCGGGCTGGCAGTGCCCGCTCAAGCGGCCGCGGTGCAGCCACGCACAGCAAATGACGTCATTCGCTGCTGCATCGCCTAGGTGCGATCAGCTCTTACGCAACAGCACGCTCTTCACGGCGTGCTGTTCGCCTTTTTTGAGTACGAGTTTTGCGCGGGAACGAGTCGGTTGAATGTTTTCGAGCAGGTTGGGAAGGTTGATCGTTCGCCAAATCTCATTCGCTCGCGCAAGGGCGTCCTCGTAAGGCATTTCGGCGTACCGGTGGAAGTAGCTGGCCGGATCGGTGAATGCTGATTCACGTAGCTTTTTGAAGCGACCCAAGAACCAGTCGGTGATGTCGGCGACCTCGGCATCGACATAAATCGTGAAATCGAAATAGTCGCTAAGAGCCACCTCTTGGCCGGCGGCTGGGGGTTGCAACACGTTTAACCCCTCGACGATTAGGACGTCCGGACTGTCGATTTTGATTCGCTCGTTCTCGACGATGTCGTAAACCAGGTGTGAGTAGACCGGGGCCTCGACCACCTGAGCACCGCTTTTCACGTCGGCCACAAACTTCAAGAGCGCAAGTCGGTCGTACGATTCGGGAAACCCTTTTCGGTGCATGAGGTTTCGTCGCTCGAGTTCGGCGTTGGGGTGCAGAAAGCCGTCTGTTGTGATGAGTGAGACGCGGGGGGTGCCTTCCCAGCGGGAGAGCAGCTCCTTGAGCAATCGAGCCACCGTCGACTTGCCGACTGCAACCGATCCAGCAATTCCAATGATGAACGGGACGCGTTTTGCGCGCTCGCCGAGGAAGTCATTGCTCACCGAGTGCAGCTGCTGGGTGGCCGAAACGTAGAGGTTTAGCAGACGGCTCAGCGGAAGGTAAACCTCGCTGACCTCACGCAAATCTAGGAAGTCACCGAGGCCTCGAATTTGCGAAATTTCGGCCTCAGTGAGCGGCTGCTCAGTGTGGCTCGCGAGTGCCGCCCAGTCTTCTCGAGAAATCTCGACAAATGGGCTAAGTAGGTCGGTCACAAAGAGCAATTCTGCCCTAATCCGCGGGTAAATTAGTACCCATGTGTGGAATCGTGGGTTACGTAGGCCCGAAGTCGACCCTCGAAGTTTTGCTCGGCGGACTCCGTCGTTTGGAGTACCGAGGCTACGACTCAGCAGGTGTTTCGGTCATCGCCCCCGGCGGTCACCTCGAGACTCGCAAAAAGGCCGGAAAACTCGACAACCTCATCGCCGAGATTCAGGCCAACCCGCTAGAGCAGGCGCACATCGGCATCGGCCACACTCGTTGGGCAACTCACGGAGCACCGACCGACGGCAACGCTCACCCGCACCTGGGCGGCCCGGAAAGCAAACTTTCTCTGATCCACAACGGAATCATCGAGAATTTCGCCGAGCTCAAGGCCGAACTTTTGGCCGAGGGAACCAGATTTGCGAGTCAGACTGACTCGGAAGTTGCCGCCCACCTGATTGCCCGCGAATTTGCCAAAGTGGGTGACCTGCCCACGGCATTTGCCAAGGTGGTCAATCGTTTGCACGGTGCGTTCACCATTCTTGTAATTCACGAAGAGCAGCCGGACGTGGTCTTGGCCGCCCGCCGCAACGCACCTCTGGTTATCGGCCTTGGCGACGGCGAGAACTTCCTGGGTTCAGACGTCGCAGCTTTTGTTGAGCACACCAAGCGCGCCATCAGTGTTGGACAGGACGAGATCGTCATCCTTCGCGCTGACTCGGTTGAGGTTCGCACGTTCAACGGTGAAGTTGTTCACCCGGATGAGTTCACGGTCGACTGGGATGCCTCGGCTGCCAGCAAGGGCGGTTGGAGTTCGTTCATGGCGAAGGAAATCGCCGACCAACCACAGGCGGTTGCCGACACGCTCATGGGGCGCCTCGAATCAGACGGTTCGGTCAAGCTCGATGAGATGGACGGGCTGTCTATCGCCGACATCGGCGCCATCGATCGAATCGTCATGGTCGCCTGTGGAACAGCGAGTTACGCATGTGACGTCGCCAAGTACGCGATTGAAAAGTTCGCCCGCATTCCGGTTCAGGTCGAGTTGTCTCACGAGTTCCGCTACCGCGATCCGATTGTGACCCCGAACACGCTCATCGTTGCGGTGAGCCAGTCGGGTGAGACCATGGACACCCTCATGGCGACCCGCTTCGCGAAGGAGCAGGGTGCCAAGGTGCTGTCGATTTGCAACACGCAGGGCGCGACTTTGGCTCGCGAATCGGATGCAGTTATCTACACTCACGCCGGCCCCGAGGTTGCGGTGGCCTCAACCAAGGCGCTGACCGCGCAGATCACCGCGGGCATGCTGCTAGCGCTCTGGTTGGCTAACGGCCGCGCTGCCGCCGGGCGTGCCACCATTCCGGCTGCTGAGCTTCAGCGCCTCGGTCTTGAACTTCTCAAGGTTCCAGCCAAGGTGAGCGAAGTCCTCGACGGTCTCGACCTCGCCCGCAAACTTGGCAAAGACATGGCAAACGCTAAGTCGGTTCTGTTCCTCGGCCGCAACGTAGGCTTCCCGATTGCGATGGAAGGTGCTCTCAAGCTCAAGGAGCTCGCCTACATCCACGCCGAAGGCTTTGCGGCAGGTGAGCTCAAGCACGGCCCAATCGCTCTAATCGAAGAGGGTCAACCGGTCATTGTGATTGTCCCGAGCCTTCGCGACGAAGAATCACTTCACCCCAAGGTGATCTCGAACATCCAGGAGATCAAGGCCCGTGGAGCCCGAGTTATCGCAGTAGCGGAAGAGGGCGACCACCAGGTTGCCGACTATGCCGAGCACGTGATTTTTGTGCCGCAGACCGAGAACATTTTCAGCCCGATTCTCACGGTGATTCCACTGCAGGCCTTTGCGCTTGAGCTTTCGACCGCTAAGGGTCTAGACGTTGACCAGCCGCGAAACCTCGCCAAATCGGTAACCGTCGAGTAGCCGGAACAGCGGAGCGCTCGGCGAACATGACCATCAAGGGTGTCGGTGTAGACATAGTCGACATCGCTCGGTTTGAATCAAAGCTGAGCGCCACACCCGGGCTGATCGAACGGCTTTTTGCCATCAGCGAGCGCACCACCGAGGCTGACCTCAAACCGGCAACTCTGGCCGGTAAATTCGCGGCAAAAGAGGCCTTCATCAAAGCGATAGGGTCCGGAGCTGGGATGGCCTGGCATGACGTTCGAGTTGTCAAAGACTCCAACGGCAAGCCGCATTTTGAACTTTCGGGTGCTACGGCCGATATCGCGGTCTCGGCAGGCATCTCGCGCCTTCACCTGTCGATAGCGCATGATGGAGGCATGGCAATCGCATACGTGATTGCTGAAAACCTAGCTTTGCTCAACCACGAATCGGGAGGTGCGCATGCGTGAACTAATCATCGATTTGGATGCGATCGCGCACAACCTACGCACCATGTCCGAACGAGTTACGCGGCATGATGGCTCGCGACCGCTAGTTATGTGCGTGGTGAAAGCCGATGCCTACGGGCACGGCATGGTGCCGGTGGCTCGCAAGCTCGAGGCCGAGGGTGCCGACTATCTCGGAGTCGCTGATATCGGCGAGGCGCTCACCCTCAGAAATGCTGGCATCGATCTGCCAATTCTGGCCTGGCTGCACTCGCCGCGTGAAACTTTCGCGTCGGCCTTGAGCGCCGGCATCGAGCTGGGTGTTGCAAATCTCGAGCAGTTAGACCGCATCGCACATGCGGCGGAACACACCGGACGCGTCGCACGCATCCACCTGAAAATAGACACCGGCCTCGGGCGCAATGGTTCGAGCGAGGCGGATTGGCCAGTGCTGCTGGAGCGGGTGAAGGAACTGGTGGCCGCAAACCGCGTCCAAGTGGTCGGTATCTTCAGCCATCTGTCTTGCACCAGCGAGGCCGATGATCTGCGTCAAATTGCGAAGTTTGAGGCCGCGATCGAGAAGGCGCGGGCGATGGACATCAGTTTCGAACTGCGACATTTGACCGCGAGCGATGGCAGCCTGAATTACCCGCAGGCGCTCTATGACATGGTGCGAATTGGCGTCGCGCTCTACGGACTCAGTCCTTTTCCGGAGCACAGCTCGGCCGATTTCGGCCTGAAACCGGCCATGACCGCTACCGCTTTGGTGGTTCAGACCAAGAACGTGCCCGCCGGCCAAGGCGTTAGCTACGGCTACCTGCACCGAACCAGCGAGCCAACCACGCTCGCCTTGGTGCCGGTCGGTTACGCGGAGGGCTTGCCGCGCGAGGCGAGCACTCATGCCTCGGTGGCCATCAACGGCAAGATTTACGCAGTCTCGAGTCGAATCGCGATGGATCAGTTTGTGCTCGATGTCGGTTCCGACCCGGTATCGATTGGCGACGAGGTCACGCTCTTTGGAGACCCTGCCGCAGGGGTACCCTCGGCCGATGATTGGGCTCGCGCGTCGGGCACGATCAACTACGAGATCGTGACCCGCATGGCTGGTCGTTTTCACCGCCGTTACCTGGGAGCCGCCGACTAATGACGGCTGGTCCAGAAGCGCGGCTAATAAGTCGCCAGAAAATTCTCACGTCCGATCAGATGCATGAACTCGGGATGCGCCTTGGCGCGCAATTGCGCGAGGGGGACCTGGTAGTGCTCACCGGGCCGCTCGGGGCAGGCAAAACCACTCTCTCGCGCGGAGTTGGCGAAGCCCTCAACTGCATCGGGACGGTATCAAGCCCCACCTTCGTGATCGCCCGCACTCATGAGCGAACCGGAAGCGAGGTCCCTCTGGTGCACGTTGACGCATACCGTTTAGGCAGCCCTGACGAACTGGATGATTTGGACATCGATTTTGCTCACTCGATCAGCCTTATCGAGTGGGGGCGCGGCTTCACCGACGGTCTGAGTGAATCATGGCTCGATGTTGAGATCGAACGTGACCATTCCGGCGAAACCGAGGTCCGGGAGGTCACCATTATTGGAAATGGTCCTCGATGGTCGAACCCGCCCGCCGAAGTTTTCAACCTGCAGTCGGGTGACGCCTGATGCGCGTTCTAGCTATTGATACCTCGGCAGGCACGTCGGTGGCTGTAGTCGAAAACAACGGCGGTTCGGTGACCGTTCTTGGCGAATCTTCGGTTGATAACGCCATGAAGCACGCTGAAACCATCGGCTCGGCAATTGTGGATGCCCTAGCTCAGGCCGGACTCACAGGAGGCGTTTCGACAACTGGCCGAGTGCGCGGCATTGACGCGGTCGTGGTCGGGCGCGGACCCGCGCCATTCACGGGTTTGAGAGTCGGGATTGCGGCCGCGGTTATGTTCGCCGAGGGACTCAATTTGCCGCTATTCGGAGTGGTTAGCCACGATGCGGTGGCGCTCGCCGAGTTTGAACGCGGATTGACTCTCGCCGACGGTGAAGAACTGCTGGTCACCAGCGATGCTCGACGCAGCGAGGTTTACTGGGCGACTTACCAGGGGCAAAATGAAAACGGATTGCCCATCCGGTCAGCTGGACCAGCAGTGCAAAAGCCCGCTGACCTCGACCGAGAATTCGAACTCGCCGGGCGCAAGTTGGCTCGCGCGTCAGGGCAGGTTAAAGCCTCCAGCATCGCAAAGATTTTCTTCGCGCAGCAGGCCAGCGACTGCACTGACGGCGACGTTTCGGCGCTCTATTTGCGTGCTCCGGATGCCGTGCCAACCGCTGCCAAGAAGGTGAGTGGCTGATGGTTGTTCACCTGAACTGGTTGATTCGCGAAGCCCGCGAGGTGGATCTCGCTGAGATCATGAAATTGGAGCATGCCTGTTTTGGCAGTGACTCATGGTCCGAAAACAACATGCGTGCAGAGTTGGTCGAGCACCACACCTACTATCTCGTGGCCGAGATCGACGGTCAGCTGGTCGGTTACGCAGGTTTGAGCAAGCTGCCATCGAGTGAGCAGAGCGACATTCAGACCATCGCGGTTGCGGCTTCGCAGCGGGGCACCGGGCTCGGCCGCGAACTCATGCATCGCCTAATTGCTCGCGCCAAAGAGCTGGGTTCGAAGGAGATGTTTCTCGAGGTCCGTGCCGATAATCCAATCGCGCAGAAGCTTTATCGGAAACTCGGTTTCGTTCAAATCAGCCTCCGCAAGAATTACTACCAACCCGACGGGGTTGATGCACTGATCATGCGCCTTGACCTCGAACGTTTTGAAGTGCCCGGCATCGGTCAGAAGCAGCCGATTGTGCTCGGCATTGAATCTAGTTGCGATGAAACCGGTGTCGGCATCGTGCGTGGCGCGACTCTGCTTGCGAACGTCATTTCCAGTTCGATGGATGAGCATGCTCGCTTCGGGGGTGTTGTCCCCGAGATTGCGGCCCGAGCTCATCTTGAAGCGCTCAAACCCACGCTGCGCGAGGCGCTCAGCCAAGCAGGTCTAAGCATCGATGACGTGGATGCGATTGCCGTCACCAACGGCCCCGGCCTCGGCGGTGCACTCATGGTCGGTGTCGGAGCCGCCAAGGCGCTTGCCGTAGCCACGGGAAAACCGATTTACGCGGTGAATCATCTGGTCGGACACGTTGGCGTCGATGTTCTGGAACGTGGGGTTGTTGAAACCCCAACGATTGCGCTCCTCGTGAGCGGTGGGCACACCTCGCTACTTTTGGTCCGGGACTTGCTGGACGATGTTGAGCTGCTCGGTGAAACCATCGATGATGCTGCTGGCGAGGCTTTTGACAAGGTCGCTCGAGTGCTCGGCCTGAAGTATCCGGGTGGGCCTGAGATTGACCGGGCCGCCGAGGGCGGAGACCCGAAGGCCATTCGGTTCCCGCGAGGTCTGAGCCTGCCCAAGGATATGGAAAAACACCGCTATGACTTCAGCTTCAGCGGTCTCAAGACTGCCGTCGCCCGCCATGTTGAGCTCGCTGAGTCTCGGGGCGAAGCCTTCAGTCGAGCCGATGTTGCCGCGAGCTTCCGTGAGGCCGTGGTGGATGTTTTGGTCACCAAAGCGGTCAATGCTTGCAAGGATCACGGCGTGCCACGCCTTCTTCTCGGGGGCGGAGTGGTCGCTAACCGTCGTCTGCGCGAATTCGCACAGGAGCAATGCGATAAACACGGTATTGAGCTGCGCATCCCAGCACTGAGCCTCTGCACCGATAACGGCGCCATGATTGCCGCCCTCGGTGCGCAGTTGATTATGGCCGGACGCGAACCATCATCGCTCGACTTTTCGGCGGTCTCCACGCTGCCGGTCACTCAGGTGCAGTCGCTCTAACGCATCCTGCTGGCCATCGTTCATGGCGATTTTCCATTGCCAAGTTCCTAGTCCGCACACAGGTCCATCACAGCAGACTCCCAGCCAACGGCACTGGACTGTTCTCAGAACCACCACTCAACCGAAAGGCACTCAGATGGCAAACAAGCACGACAAGCACGAATCGAATCACGAGGCAGCATCGGACGCCGGCAACTCGGCGACCGAAAGCGCGACTCCAGAAACTCCATACGTCGCTCCACGCAAGAAGTTCGACCTCAACTCGCTCAACACCCTCGCGGTTGTCTCAATCGCCACCGCTCTGACCGGGTTCGGAGCAGTTGCCGGTGTGATCACCGGTCACGTCGCCCTCAACCAGCTCAAGACTGATGGCAAGTCGGGACGCGGTCTCGCAATCGCCGGTGTCGTGGTCGGTTATGTGGGCATCGCATTCGCTGTGCTCGGTACGGTCTTTAAGGTCGGTCTAGGCCTTTGGGGCGCGCGCTACGGCCTCGACTTTGGCGACCGCGGCAACTTCGGCAACCACAGCGGCTGGGGCATGATGGGTGGCTTTAGCGATGACCGTGGCGGTTTTGACCAGGGCGGTCAGGGCTTCATGAACGGTGGCCAGGGTGGCATGATGGTCGTTCCTGACACCGGAACCGCCCCAAACCAGCAGAACAACTAGTAGTCGAGGTTGTCTAAAGCAGCGATTATGGCTTTCGAGATTCGGCAATAATCGCGCGGTGAGCGTCGCCCACTCGGGTAACAACGAGTGTGGCGGCGCTCTCGCCTTTTAACTGCAGCTCTTTGCGCAGGTTTTCGGGCACGATGTCGGCCCCACGTTTTTTGATCTCCAAAATTCCAATGCCGCGCTCGCGAAGATATGCCTTGAGCTTCTTGCGATCGAAAGGCATTTCGTCAAGCACGCGGTAACTCTTTAGCCACGCAGATTCCACTGGTTCGTCAGAGGTCAGGTACGCGATTTCGGGTGCAAAGCCACGCAGCCCGAGACTTTCGGCGAGCGGACCGATCAGGTGTGAACGAACAATCGCGTTGTCTGGCTCATACAGATAGCGACCCAGTTCACCGAGGGGAGCGGAAGTTTTAGCCGCGGAGGCGCTGTTGAATTCATGGTGCCGCCCAGCCGAGTCGATCAAGAGCGCGGAGCGGGCGACGCCTTCGCGCGCTACGGCGCCAAACCAGAGACCGAGCTCGACTAAATCGCCGGCAACTGAAACCCACTGCGCTTCAATCGGAGCGCCGCTCGCTTCGGGAATGCCCTCGTGCGGGTGCCCCGGACCGAGTTTGATACCGGTCGGTCGGTTTTGAGCCTGCTGGACGACCCAGTCAAAGTTCGGTGAGAATTCGGCCGGATCGAATTTGCGAATCGCCCTTGCTCGCGCAGCGCCCTGTAATTCGCGTCTGGCCGGATCAAAAAACAGTGCCTCGAACCCCGAAAGGTCGAGCTTGGTGACATCGGCCAGCTCAACGGATGCGTTCGCGAACGGCGCCAGGTTGTAGGTCGCGGCCGCTGCCGTGACTTCATCAATCTCGAACGCGTGCACCTCAAGATCCAACGAGGCAAGGGCCAGCGATTCGGACCCGATTCCGCAACCGAGGTCAGCCACCGATTTGATGCCCGCGGCGCGAAACCTGCCGGCATGCAAAGCAGAAACCGAGAGGCGCGAGGCCTGCTCTAATCCGGCTTCGGTGAACAGCATTGAATCTGCAAATTCACCGAATTTGGCTCGAGCACGGCGGCGCAATTTTGCCTGCGACAGAACGGACGCGACGAGGCCGGCGTCGTGCCCATCCGACCGAAGTTTTGAGACGAGTTTGACCACATCGCTCTTGGCGTCGAGATCACCAACCGAGGCCAGCAACTGCTGAGCCTCGAGGGTGAGCAGGCGGGCAAAGTCTTCTCGGTTCACCCGTTTAGGGTAGCAATCGCGCAGTATCGCCGTCGGCGAAATCGTTAGCACTCGGTTTGACCGACTGCTAACCATGCTCTAAAGTTTTTCTTAGCAAACCCCGTCCACGAGTGCTAAAGAGAGGTCAAAATGTCGGTTTCAATCAAGCCGCTTGAAGATCGCATCGTTGTTCGCCCAGTTGAGGCTGAGCAGGTCACCGCTTCGGGTCTGGTTATTCCAGACACCGCAAAAGAGAAGCCACAGGAGGCCGAGGTTATCGCTGTTGGTCCAGGTCGCATTGACGACAAGGGCAACCGCGTGCCAGTCGACGTAGCTGTCGGCGACAAGGTCATCTTCTCGAAGTATGGCGGCACCGAGCTCAAGTTTGGTGGCCAGGAGTACCTAATCCTCTCGGCCCGCGATGTGCTCGCTGTAGTAGTTCGCTAACCAGCAATCTTCGAAAACGGCTCAGACTTCGGTCTGGGCCGTTTTGCTTTTTCGAATCGGGATAGGCTCGTCCCGTGAGTGAGTCCGTAGGCCATTTCCAATCAAGGTATCCCGAGCTGGGCAAGGGGTTCGCCTATGGATTCGGCGCATACCTAATCTGGGGCAGTTTTCCGCTCTTCATCTCGATGCTTTCATTCGCACCAATCAGCGAAGTTGTGGGTTGGCGCATCATCTGGGGGTTTGCTACGGCAGCACTGCTAATCACTCTCAATCGTGGTTGGTCGTCGATTCTGAAAGTGCTGCGCAACCGTCGGCTGATCGGTTGGTTGGCGTTGGCTGCTGTGCTCATCCTCATTAATTGGGAAGTGTATGTGTTGGGCGTGCTGCACCATCAGGTCGTTCAGTCGTCGCTCGGGTACTTCATAAATCCGCTGGTAACGATCCTGCTCGCGGTTGTTTTTCTGGGTGAACGTCTTCGAAGGGTTCAGTGGATAGCCGTTGCCCTGGGAGTTGTGGCCGTTCTCGTCCTGACTCTCGATTATGGTCAGCTACCTTGGATTGCCCTGACGCTGGCCCTCTCGTTTGGCTTCTATGGTCTGGTCAAGAGCAAACTTTCGGGTGAAATTAGCGCTCTTAACTCGTATGCGATCGAGTCGCTGTTTGTTATTCCCGTTGCTATCGCGCAGATAACCGTGTTTGCCGGTGGGCAACCCTTGGCGTTCGGTCAGCAATTCTGGCCGAGTGTGGGCCTAGCGTTTTTCGGTGTCATGACGGCGGTGCCTCTAATCATGTTCGGCTCGGCGGCTAAACGGTTGCCGCTGAGCTATGTCGGCTTTATGCAGTATCTGACTCCGACCCTGCAGTTCATCATGGCTCTCGTCATTTTGCACGAGCCGATGCCGCCGGTTCGCTGGGTCGGTTTTGTCATCGTCTGGGCGGGGTTGGGCCTGCTTATTTCGGACGCCGTACGCAACATAAAAGTGGTGCGCTGAGGGCGTTGAGTTGGGCGGAATTTTGTGGAGAAAACGCCTTTGGGTGGCCGATTTCTTGCGTTTTGTCTCGCTTATGTAACAGCTAGGTAAAAAACCCGTCATAACCTGTCACAGTTAGGCATCGGCCCTCCTTTATTGTCCGCTTTCTGGCTATAGTTTTTGATAAGCAGTACACGCGTACGGCCCATGAAGATCCCCTCAAGGAGTATTAAATGAGCGCAATTAACAAGCGCGTCGTTGCTGGTCTTCTTGCTGCAGCAGCTTCAACCGCATTGGTTGGCTCAGCAGTAGTTCCAGCATCGGCAGCAGACAACGAGCTGAAGATCCAGGCAATCATCCCATTGACTGGTGCACTCGCATTCCTTTCACCACCTGAAATCGCAGGTCTCCACCTCGCAGTTGACGAGATCAACGCAGCTGGTGGCGTCAACGGTCAGCAGGTTTCGCTTGACATCACCGACTCGGGCGATGGCGACACCCTCAGCATTGCCGACCAGTCGGCTACCAAGGCTGTTTCAAACGGCGTTGACGTAGTCATCGGTGCAGCTGCTTCGGGCGTTACCCGTTCGATCATCAACAAGATCACCGGCGCCAAGATCGTCCAGATCTCGATGTCAAACACCGCTCCTGACCTGTCGACCTGGAAGGACGGCGGCTACTACTTCCGCACCGCTCCAAGCGACCTTCTCCAGGGCCGTATCCTTGCCAACCAGATCCTCCAGGACGGCAAGAAGTCAGTTTCGATCGTCTACCAGAACACCTCATACGGTGTTGGTCTTAAGGACGTAGCTTCAGGCGTACTCACCAAGGGTGGCGCAAAGGTCAAGACCTTCGCATTCCCTGAGAACGAGACCAACTTTGCAACCTACGCAACCAAGGTTGCAGCTGCAAAGACCGACGCAACCATCCTGATCTCGTACGACGAGTGCAAGAAGGCTCTTCCTGCATTCCAGTCAAAGGGCATCAAGGGCAGCAGCGTCTACCTCGTTGACGGTAACCTCATTGACTACTCGGCTGAGTCGTACGCTAAGTACCTAGCCGGTGCAAAGGGTACCAACCCAGGTAAGGCAACCAGCGATGCATTCAAGGCAAAGCTTTCGGCTGCTTACAAGAAGTACGAGAACAAGGAACTCAAGGACTTCGTCTACGGCGCTGAGACCTACGACGCTGTCAACCTAGCTGCAATCGCTGCTCAGGCTGCTGGCTCGTCAACCGGTCCTGCAATCAAGTCACAGCTCACCGCTGTTTCGCTTGCAGGTGCTGGCAAGGTTACCGTTACCAACTTCGCAGCTGCTCTAAAGGCAATCAAGGCTGGCAAGAAGGTTAACTACGACGGTTTCTCAGGTCCAGTTGAGTTCGACAAGAACGGTGACCCAACCGGCGCTTACATCGGTATCTACAAGTACGACGCAACTGGCAAGAACACTCTTGTCAAGGTCGTAGCAGGTAACTCGGTTAAGTAACCTAAACCAATAGACAAAACCCCCGGTCCGCAAGGGCCGGGGGTTTTGCTTTGCCGTGATCAGAGAGAGGGACCACGGACATCTGGGTCAAAGCAATCCCCGCAGAGCGACTGAGCCGCGCTACGGGGTGCTGTGAGGGTTTAGAGGTCGGCTAGGTTGCCTAGATACAGTTCAACCATCTTTGGGTCATTGAGAAGCTCACGGCCGGTTCCGGTGTGTGCATCCTTGCCCTGGTCAAGCACGTAAGCGCGGTCACAAATCTGCAGGCAGCGACGGGCGTTCTGCTCGACCATGATTACCGTCACGCCAGCCTTGTTGACTTCCTTGACGCGCAGGAATGCCTCATCCTGGCGAACTGGCGACAGACCTGCCGATGGCTCATCCAGGAGCAATACCGATGGGTCGATCATGAGAGCGCGTCCCATGGCAACCATCTGGCGCTCACCACCTGACAGCGAGCCGGCCTTCTGGTGGCGACGCTTGGCTAGGTCAGGGAAGATGTTGGTGACAAACTCAAAACGCTCGTTGAAGCGCTTCGGGGTCTGGAACACACCCATCTCGAGGTTTTCTTCGATGGTGAGGCTAGGGAACACGTTGTTGGTCTGTGGCACGAAAGCCACGCCCTTGCCTACGAGCTTGTTTGCCTTGAGTCCGGTGATGTCTTCACCGTTCAAGCTGATCTTGCCCGAGCGAACGTTGACCTGGCCGAAGATGGCCTTGAGCAGAGTCGACTTACCAGCTCCGTTTGGGCCGATGATACCGATCAGCTCACCCTGGTTTGCAACCAGTGAGCAACCATTCAGAATGTTGATGCCCGGCAGGTAGCCGGCAACTAGGTTGTCTGCGAATACAACAGGCTGTGACATTAGTTGCCTTCCTTTGCGCTACCGATTTCGACATCGCCGAGGTCGGTGTCAGCGTGTGCTCCCAGGTATGCGTCGATCACCGCTGGGTTCTTCATGACCTCGGCGGGTGGGCCTTCGGCCACAATCTTGCCTTCAGCCATAACGATGACCCAGTCACTGATGTGACGAACCATGTGCATGTCGTGTTCGACGAACAAAACTGTGGTTCCGTTCGACTTGAGGTCCTTGATGTGCTCGAGCAGGCTCTGGGTCAGCGCAGGGTTGACACCGGCCATTGGCTCATCCAACATGACCAACTTCGGGTCGCTCATGAGCGCGCGAGCCATTTCGAGAAGCTTGCGCTGACCACCCGAGAGGGCGGCGGCATAGTCTTCACGCTTGGCATCGAGCTTGAAACGCTTGAGCAGCTCATCGGCCTTGGCCGTGATCTGGGTCTCGCGGCTCTTCCAGTTGAAGCGCAGCCAAGAACCGAAGAAACCTTCGCCTGGCTGGTCCTGAGAACCGAGACGCATGTTGTCGATCACGGTCAGCAGGCTGAGCGCCTTCGTCAACTGGAAAGTGCGAATCATTCCGCGACGGGCAACCTTGTATGAAGGAACACCTGCGAGGTCCTTGCCCTCGAAAGTCCAAGTGCCGGTGTTTGGCTTGTCGAAGCCAGTCAACAGGTTGAAGAACGTGGTCTTGCCTGCACCGTTCGGGCCGATCAGAGCGGTGATCTGGCCGCGTGGGATCTCAACGTGCTCGACGTTGACAGCGGTGAGACCGCCGAACTGACGGGTTACGTTGTCGGCAACGAGAATCGGATCGACCTTTTTGCAGCCTGGCTCGACTGCTCCAATTGCAATTTGATTAGCCATTGAACTGCAGCTCCTTCTTGTTACCGAAGATGCCCTGTGGGCGGAAGATTACGAGCAGCATCAGAATCAGACCGACCAGCAAGAAGCGGATCTGACCGACCTGAGCGATGTCGAGGAATGGCAGCCAACCCATCTTGACGAGGCCTTCCATGACGCTCTGGGTAAACATCAGAAGAGCGAAGAACACCATGCCACCAACGATTGGGCCGAGGATAGTCGCGGCGCCACCTAGGAGCAGGATGGTCCAGATCATGAAGGTGAAGTTGGTTCCCCAAGTCGACGGCTGGTTGGTCTGTGATGACATCACAAAGACCATGCCACCGAGGCTGGCGATGGTTCCACCAATAACCAGTGCCTGGATCTTGTAGGCAAATACGTTCTTGCCGAGGGCGCGAACCGCATCCTCGTCTTCGCGGATGCCCTTGAGTACGCGGCCCCATGGGCTGCGGGTCAGGAAGAACAGGAAGACAGCGGCGATAACTACCAGGCTCCAACCGATGATGCGGATGAACAACTCGTTCTCGCTCATTGAAGTAAAGCCAAGGTCGTATCGACCCTTCGGGATTGGGTTGAGCGAGTAGAAGCTCTCGCCGAATTCGCTCAGACCGTTTGAGGCGCCGGTTACCGATGCGTAGTCGGATGCCGAGAAGGCGTAGCGCAGAGCCTGGGCTGCCGCGATGGTCACGATCGCCAGGTAGTCGGCCCGGAGACGCAGAGTCGGAATACCGAGCAGCAAGGCAAACACACCGGAGGCGGCCAGGCCAGCAAGCACGGCTGCCCACCAAGGCCAGTTCAGGGTCAGAGTGGCAATCGAGTAACCGTATGCGCCCAGTGCTGCGAACGCAGCCTGACCGAAGTTCAGCAGACCGGTGAAGCCGAAGTGCACGGCAAGACCGAGTGCTGCAAGAACGTATGCGGCGGTGTAGACACCGATCAACTCACCCGCGGTGAGGTTTAGAGCATTTAGCCAGTCCATCGTTACTCCTTAACCGATTCGCTGTTTCTTGCCGAGAACACCCTGCGGGCGAACGATCAAGATGACAATCAGGATTACCAGCGCGGCCGCGTACATCATTTCGGTCGGGATAAACAGCACCGAAAGCTGAACTACCAGACCGATGATGATTGCACCGACGGTTGCGCCGAGAGCGGTGCCGAGACCACCGAGGGTCACAGCTGCGAACAAGAGCAGCAGCAGGTCAAAACCGGTGAGCCAGTTTGCCTGGAACTGCAGACCGTAAAGCACGCCGGCGAGGCCGGTAAGCGCCGAGGCAACTACCCACACGATGCGGATGATGCGCTCGACGTCGATACCGGTTGAGGCAGCGAGTGCGGCGTTGTCGCTAACCGCGCGAGTCGCCTTGCCGACACGGGTCTTGGTCAAGAACAGAGCAACGCCGCCGAGGGCGACGGCCGCAATCAGCATGGAGTAGAGAGTGATGTCGTTGGTCATGACTGGACCGAGGTTGATCGGTGAACCGACACCGCCGATGTCCTTGGTGTCACCACCAAAGACCAGGAGCAGGATGTAGCGAGCAACGATCGAGAAACCAATCGAAACGATCATCATCTGGTTGGTGCCCATGCGGCGCTTGCGAAGTGGCTTCCAGAGCGCGGCGTCCTGGGTGTAACCGAAGACTGTGGCAGCAAGAACAGCGAGTGCGGCCGAGACAAAGATGTTGAGACCGAGCATCGGGTAGCAAACCCACATAACCAGCGCACCAAGCGAGACCATCTCACCGTGGGCGAAGTTGCTCAGACCGGTGGTGCCGAAGATCAGCGAAATACCGATTGCGGCGAGAGCTAGCATCAAACCCCAGTCGAGACCGGCGAAGAGCGCAATCATGAACTGGTCACCCCAGTTGACGGTGTCGACCTGAGCGGCACCGAGGGAGAACAGCACAGCGGCGAAGTCGGTCTGGGTCAGGTCGGCCTGAAGAACGTTGCCGCCCTTCTCGGTCATCGATGCACCCGCAGGCAGAGTCGACTCATCTAGGGTCACGGTGTAGACACCAGGGTTTGGAACCTTGATCTCCCATGAGCCGTCCTCGAGCGTCTTGGTCGTGCTCTTGAACGCGTCCAGAGTTGCCGTGATTGTCACATCGGGCACGCCCACGTCGTTGTTCAGCAGAGTGCCGCCAATTGTGTAGGCGTAGGTAGATGGGTCATCTGCCGCCTTAGCTGGCGCTGCTGCGGTGAAGAGCGCAAAGAGCATGGCGACTAAAGCGAAAAAGACGCCGCTCTTGCGAATTGTGAGCTGGTTCAAGCCAACCTCCGGAACGTATCAGGCGCGACGACCGTTGCATCATCGCTTGCCAAAGGAAAAGCGTAGTGGCTAATTGTTTCAGCGAGGTCACGAAAAGCAACATCTAGCAGTCGGATTCGGGCTGGGGGCAGCGGTTCGGGTTCGGTAGACTTGAGCAACCGTTACTCCTTGTATTTAGGACATTCCCAATGACGCAAAACGACCCATTTGGCTTTGTCGGCCTCACCTACGATGATGTCCTGCTCCTGCCGGGCGAATCTGACCTCGTGCCGAGCGCGGTAAACACGCGTACTCGTCTTTCGAAGCGCATCGAGATCAACATTCCTCTGCTGTCGAGCGCAATGGACACCGTCACCGAGGCTCGAATGGCAATCGCCATGGCCCGACAGGGTGGCATCGGAGTTTTGCACCGCAACCTTTCGCTCGAGCGTCAGGCCGCCGAGGTCGACACCGTCAAGCGCAGCGAAGCCGGCATGATCACCAACCCGGTCACGACTCATCCGTTGGCGACCATCGCTGAAGTGGATGCGCTCTGCGCCCACTACCGCGTTTCGGGCCTGCCGGTGGTGGATGAGAATGACCTGCTCCTCGGAATCGTCACCAACCGCGACATGCGTTTCGTGGAAAACGTGCAGCGCACCACGACTCTGGTCAAAGATGTCATGACTCCGATGCCGCTAGTCACTGCCCCGGTTGGCGTGAAGCCTGAAGCAGCCATCGCGATTTTTGCCCAGCACCGCATCGAGAAGCTTCCGTTGGTTGATGACAACGGCAAACTCCGCGGACTCATCACGGTCAAGGACTTTGACAAGAGCGAGAAGTATCCGATGGCTTCGAAGGATGCCGCCGGACGCCTACTCGTCGCGGCCGCTGTCGGTGTTGGCCAGGACGCCTGGGAACGCTCGATGGCCCTAATCGAAGCTGGCGTTGACCTTCTTATTGTCGACACCGCTCACGGCCACAACCGTGCCGTACTCGAGATGGTTTCGAAGCTCAAGGCCGAGCCATTCGCTAAGAACGTTGATGTCATCGGTGGAAACGTGGCTACCCGTGAAGGTGCCGCCGCCTTGGTTGAAGCCGGTGCCGATGGCGTCAAGGTCGGTGTTGGCCCAGGTTCAATCTGCACCACTCGCGTCGTTGCCGGTGTCGGTGTGCCTCAGGTCACCGCGGTCTATCAGGCCTCGCTTGCTTGCCGGCCGGCCGGCGTCCCAGTCATCGCCGATGGCGGATTGCAGTACTCGGGTGATATTCCAAAGGCTCTGGTTGCCGGTGCGAGCTCGGTCATGCTCGGTTCGCTGCTGGCCGGAACCGATGAAGCTCCGGGCGATGTCACCTTTGTTGGTGGCAAGCAGTTCAAGACCTACCGCGGCATGGGTTCACTCGGCGCGATGCAGTCGCGCGGTCAGGCTCAGTCTTACTCGAAGGACCGCTACTTCCAGGATGACGTTTTGCGCGAAGACAAGCTCGTGCCCGAGGGCATCGAGGGCCGCGTTCCTTACCGCGGCTCGGTCGCATCCGTCACGCACCAGCTCATTGGCGGACTTCGCGCATCCATGGGTTACGTCGGTGCCGAAACCATCGCCGAGTTGCAAGAGCGCGGCAAGTTCGTTCGCATTACGGCAGCTGGTCTGAAGGAGTCGCACCCGCACGACATTCAGATGATCGCCGAGGCCCCAAACTACGGAACCCGCTAAGCGTCGCGCGCTTTTAGATAAAGAGGTAACACCATGAGTGAAATCGAAATCGGACGCGGCAAGCGCGGTTCTCGGGCCTGGGCTTTTGACGACATCGCCATCGTTCCATCCCGTCGAACCCGAGACCCGAAAGATGTCTCAACCGCGTGGAAGATCGACGCGTACAACTTTGAATTGCCGGTAATCGGTGCGCCGATGGACTCGGTCGTTTCGCCTGAAACCGCGGTTGCCATCGGTCAGCTCGGTGGCCTCGGCGTGCTTGACCTCGAAGGCTTGTGGACCCGCTACGAGGACCCCACCAAGCAGCTGGCTGAAATTGCAAAATTGGCGCCGGAGCAGGCGACGCGTCGCATGCAAGAGATCTACGCCGAGCCAATCAAACCAGAGTTGATCCGCGACCGGATTGCTCAAATTCGTGCCGCTGGAGTGACTGTCGCCGGTGCCCTTTCGCCTCAGCGCGCAGCTGAATTCAGCGACGTTGTGGTCAAGGCCGGAGTCGACCTATTTGTGATTCGCGGCACCACGGTATCTGCCGAGCACGTTTCGAAGAATGTCGAGCCGCTCAATCTCAAGGAATTCATCTATCGACTCGACGTGCCGGTCATCGTTGGCGGTGCAGCCACCTACACGGCAGCCCTTCACCTGATGCGCACGGGAGCAGCCGGCGTACTTGTTGGATTCGGTGGAGGTGCAGCTTCAACCACTCGCAAGGTCTTGGGCATCCACGCTCCGATGGCAACCGCGGTTGCCGATGTGGCTGGCGCTCGCCGTGACTACATGGATGAGTCGGGCGGCCGCTACGTGCACGTAATCGCCGACGGCGGACTCGGAACCTCGGGTGACATCGTGAAAGCCATCGCTTGCGGTGCCGATGCCGTAATGCTCGGCTCGGTCCTGGCTCGAGCCACCGAAGCTCCAGGCCACGGAATGCACTGGGGCCAGGAGGCTTTCCACGGTGAGTTGCCTCGCGGTCACCGGGTCGAGGTTGGCACCTCCGGTAGCCTCGAGCAGATTTTGCTCGGTCCATCGATTAACGCGGACGGCACCACCAATCTGATTGGTGCGCTGCGTCGGGCCATGGCGACCACTGGTTACAGCGACCTCAAGGAATTCCAGCGGGTTGAAGTAGTCGCCGCCCCGTACCAGCACTAACCGAGACTGGTCCGGACATGGCGACAAAATCCTTTTGGCAGGTAGCACGCCAGCCGAAATGGATTGCTGCGCTCATCCTCGCGCTGATTATGGCGGCTGTCTTCGCTGCTCTGGGCCAATGGCAGTTGGAGCGTTCGTTTCGCACGATCGGGCACACTGACTCGCAGCTCGAGTCCGTTGTGCCTATCGACTCGCTGATTCGACCCGGGGGGATTTTTCCAGAAGCAGCGGATGCTCGAAAGGTTGAATTCTGGGCTACCCCGAACACCGAAAATGTCTACGTTGTTTCGGACCGCTTGCAGGACGGCAAACGTGGTTTTTGGTTGGTCATCGACTATCGAGTCGAATCGGGGGCCAGCATCCCGGTTGCCCAGAGTTGGTTTGCCGATCTCGATTCTGCGTTGCGCGGCAAGGCCGATGTCCAGCGAGCGTCAATCGCCATGGTGGTGACCAAGCACACCGGCTGGCTGTTAGCACCTGAAGCTCCGGAACAGTTCGACCCCAACCAGCCATCGGTTTTGAAAACGCTATCGCCGGCACAGTTGGTGAACCTATTCTCGCCCTCTGCACCCCTAAAGATGTATCCGGGTTCAATCGCTCTTGCCGACAATGATTGGGTCGGTCAGCAAATCGTGATTGGTACCCAGCAGCAAACGCTCGAGCTCAATTTCTTGAACATCTTCTATGCCGTGGAATGGGTGGTCTTTTCGGGCTTCGCAATTTTCATGTGGTGGCGTTTGGTACAAGATGAACGACTGGGTCTGCGCGAACCAGACCGCCTGAGAGAGACCGGCCAAAAGGTAAACTAGACCAATGAAATCGGCCCTCAGGTATTACCGCGTCACCTCCTATGTCACGGGCATCTTCCTGCTCCTGCTGTGTCTCGAAATGGTGGTTCGCTACGTATTCGGTTTCGACCTGATCGCGGGCGGGACCAACGGGTTTCTAGCTCTCGAATCGCGCGGCACCGACGGCAGTGGCCTATCGGGCACCGGTCTCAATTTGTCGACCACCGTTTTGATCATCCACGGCTGGTTGTATGTGGCCTACCTATTCGGCGACTTCCGTATGTGGACCCTGTATCGCTGGTCTTTCACTCGCTTCGTGATCATCGCCCTCGGCGGGGTCATCCCACTGCTTTCGTTCTTCACGGAACGCCACTTCCACAAGGTGGCCACCGCTCAGTTGAACGCTGCCCAGTTGAACGCATCCCAGGAAAAGGCTGCCAATGTCTAATCGCCCAGTTCTCGTCATCGACTTTGGTGCACAGTACGCGCAGCTCATCGCGCGACGCGTCCGTGAGGCTGGCGTTTACAGCGAAATCGTTCACCACAACGTGACCGCTGCCGAAGTGCAGGCCAAGAACCCACTGGCCATCATTCTTTCGGGCGGACCTTCATCGGTTTACGAGGCTGGTTCGCCGCAGCTCGATCGCGCAATTCTCGACCTCGGTGTTCCGATGTTGGGCATTTGCTACGGTTTCCAGACTCTGGCTAACGCGCTCGGCGGAACAGTCGCTCCAACCGGAATCCGCGAGTACGGAGCGACCGAACTCACCGTGAAGTCCGGTGGCGAGATTCTCGATGGCCAGCCAGAAGCTCAAATTTGCTGGATGAGTCACGGTGACCAGGTGACCCAGGCTCCCGCCGGGTTCGAGGTGCTTGCCACCACTGAAATTACGCCGGTGGCTGCCTTCGCAAACCACGAGAAGAAGATTTACGGCGTCCAGTGGCACCCCGAGGTCAAGCACTCGCAGTTCGGTCAGAACGTGCTCGAAAACTTCCTGCACAAAGCGGCCGGTATTCCCGCCGACTGGAACTCGGGCAACGTCATTGCCGAGCAGGTTGAGAAGATTCGCGCGCAGGTCGGCGACGCCCGCGTGATCTGTGGGCTGTCGGGCGGAGTCGATTCGGCAGTTGCCGCAGCACTCGTCCACAAAGCAGTCGGTGACCAACTGGTCTGCGTTTTCGTGAACCACGGTTTGCTGCGCGAGGGCGAGGCCGAACAGGTTGAACGCGACTATGTGGCAGCGACCGGAATTCGTCTGGTGACAGTAAACGCCGAAGAGAAGTTCCTCACCGCGCTCGCCGGAGTCAGCGACCCAGAGACGAAGCGCAAAATCATCGGACGCGAATTTATCCGCACCTTCGAAGAGGCTCAGGCCGCTCTGTACGAAGAGTCAAAGGCCGACAACCGTCCAATCAAGTTCCTGGTTCAGGGCACGCTCTACCCAGACGTTGTTGAATCGGGTGGCGGTGCGACCGCGGGAATTAAGTCGCACCACAACGTGGGTGGTTTGCCTGACGACATCGAGTTTGAGTTGGTGGAGCCACTGCGCACACTGTTCAAGGACGAAGTGCGCGCGATCGGTGCTGAGCTTGGTCTGCCGGCCGAAATTGTTCAGCGCCAGCCGTTCCCAGGCCCGGGGCTTGGTATTCGAATCGTTGGTGAAATCAACAAGGAGCGCCTCGACCTGCTGCGCAAAGCCGACGCCATCGTGCGCGCCGAATTGACCAATGCCGGCCTCGACGCCGAAATCTGGCAGTGTCCGGTGGTCTTGCTGGCTGACGTGCGGTCAGTTGGAGTTCAGGGTGATGGTCGCACTTACGGGCACCCGATTGTGCTGCGTCCGGTGTCATCGGAGGACGCCATGACTGCCGACTGGACCCGCCTGCCTTACGACGTCCTCGCCAAGATTTCAAACCGAATTACCAACGAGGTCGCTGGCGTAAACCGAGTCGTACTCGATGTCACCTCAAAGCCACCAGGCACCATCGAGTGGGAGTAGGGTTTCGCGAACAGCGAGCCCCGTTTCGCGCGGCTTCATTGTCGGCGCGACAACCTAGGATTACTCAGTCATGACCCAGTTGGAATTCTTTTCATCAGATTTCGGGCAACCGAAGCCCGAAGGCTCATCCGCGCCTATCGAACCTAAAATCGTTAGCCGTGGCGAGCCCCTGTTCGACCCGAACAACTTTGGTGGAGCGGGATTCACCTCGAACACCAATCCTGATGATTTGGTCGAAGGCTTAAACCCCCAGCAGCGCGCCGCCGTTGAATACCGAGGTCCGGCTCTCTTGATTGTTGCGGGTGCTGGTTCCGGCAAAACCCGCGTCCTGACTCATCGCATCGCGCACCTCCTAGCTAAGCGAGAAGCCTGGCCGAGTCAGATTTTGGCCATCACCTTCACGAATAAAGCTGCAGCCGAAATGCGCGAGCGCGTGCGTCACCTGCTGGGCCAAGGTGCCGACGGCATGTGGATCAAGACCTTCCACTCTGCTTGCGTGATGATTCTGCGTCGCGAGAGCGAACGGCTCGGGCATGATGCCAATTTCACCATCTACGACTCGGGTGACAGCCGAGCGATCTTCAAACGCCTCATCAAAGAGATGGGCGCCGACATCCACAAACTCACTCCGGCAGGCGTGGCCGCGGTCATTTCGAACGCCAAAAACGAGCTGAATGATGCCGATGGTTTCGCGCGGAACATGGATGCGAGTGACCCAGTCCAGCGCATGATCGCAGAGATTTTCTCGCGTTATCAGGCCGAGCTGCGTCGCAATAATGCCTTTGACTTTGACGACCTCATCGGTGAAACGGTCTTCCTGTTCCGCAATCACCCAGACATCGCCGCTCAGTACCAGCGCAAATTTAGGCACATTCTGGTCGACGAGTATCAAGACACCAACCATGCTCAGTACGCGTTGATTCGCGAGCTGACCATGTCGATCGACCCGAGCTTAGCCGAGCACTACCCGGATCTGGTCGACCCCCGAACGGGTGCTTTGCCCGAACCAGCATCGTTGACCGTAGTCGGTGACTCGGATCAGTCGATCTATGCCTTCCGCGGCGCTGACATTCGCAATATTTCCGAGTTCGAGAAGGACTTCGTCGGAGCCAAGACCATTCTGCTCGAGCAGAACTACCGCTCAACCCAGAACATTTTGAGCGCGGCGAACGCGGTAATCGCCAATAACTTTGACCGTCCAAACAAGAACCTTTGGACCGACTCGGGTGATGGCGAAAAGATTGTCGGTTTCACCGGTTATTCGGCTCATGATGAGGCGCAATTCATTGCTGACGAGATTAATCGTCTGCATCGAGAAGGCATCAGCTATCGCGACATCGCGGTCATGTACCGCACCAACTCTCAAACGCGTGCACTCGAAGAAATCTTTATTCGAGCGGCTATGCCTTATCGCGTAGTCGGCGGCACCAAGTTCTACGAACGTCAAGAAATCAAGGATGCGATGGCGTACCTGGTGGCGATTGCCAACGCCCGGGACGACCTGGCAACCAGGCGCATTCTCAATGTGCCAAAACGAGGAATCGGCGACGCGACCGAAACTCAGATCGCTAATTTCGCGGCACAGAACGACCTATCGGTGCGTCAGGCCCTGGCTCATGTTTCCACCATCGGTTTTGGCCCAAAGATCAATGGTGCGATCACCCAGCTGAGTGACCTGCTCAATGAACTTGAGGCTCTCGTGCCGACCGACACGGTCGAATCAATTCTTCGCCAGGTGCTTGACCGAACCGGCTACCTCGAGACTTTGCGGAACAGTCGTGACCCTCAAGACGAAGCGCGAGTCGAGAACCTCGAAGAACTTATCTCGGTGGCCAAAGAATTTGGTCGCAACAACCCCGAAGGTCGATTGCCCGATTTCCTAAATGAAGTGGCCCTGGTCGCTGCCGCTGACGAGATCGATGATGAATCGGGCACCGTGTCACTCATGACTCTGCACACTGCAAAAGGCCTCGAGTACGAAGCCGTGTTCTTGACCGGAATCGAAGAGGGCCTGCTGCCACACAAGATGTCGTTCATCACGCCGGGCGGCATGGCCGAGGAACGTCGACTTTTCTACGTCGGCATCACTCGTGCCCGGAAGCGCCTGTATTTGAGCCTGGCTCTAACCCGCACCACATTTGGTGAGTCCGATTCATCGACCCCGAGCCGATACCTCCAGGAGATTCCGCAGCACCTGATTGATTGGCGTGAATCAGGCGCACGCAGCCAGGTTTCGAGCTTCCGGTACCGTGAGTCGATTGCCGAAAGCCAGGGCTACCGCGATGGCTCCGGTTCGGGTTACGGAGGCACCCCAAAGGAGAAGACCGAGTGGAAGTCCGCCGTGACTTCGGTTCGCAACAACGAGGGGCTTCAACTTGAGGTCGGAGACCGCATCCGCCATGCCGATTTCGGTGATGGTCGAGTGCTGACCGTGATGGGTGAAGGGCCGCGTCAGAGTGCCGAAATTCACTTCGAAAGAGTGGGCACCAAACGGCTCTTGGTCAAGGTTGCACCCATCGAAAAGCTCTAGTCAAAAGCCCCTAGACTTAAGCCGTTAACCGCTATCTTTTTGATCGGAATCAAAGTGGATTTATTTGAATACCAGGCTCGTGATCTGTTCGAAGCCTACGAAGTTCCAGTTCTGCAGGGTCTGATTGCAGACACTCCAGAAGAAGCCGAGGCAGCTGCAGCCAAGATTGGCGGCACCGTTGTCGTGAAGGCTCAGGTTCAGGTTGGTGGCCGCGGCAAGGCCGGCGGTGTGAAGGTTGTTCACAGCCCAGCCGAAGCCAAAGAAGCCGCAAGCAAGATTCTCGGACTCGACATCAAGGGTCACGTAGTAAAGCGCGTCATGATCGCGCAGGGCGCAGCGATCGAAAAGGAGTTTTACTTCTCGATTCTGCTCGACCGGTCAAACCGCACCTTCCTATCGCTCTGCAGCGTCGAGGGTGGAATGGAAATCGAGCAGCTGGCCGTTGAGCGCCCAGAGGCACTCGCTAAGGTCCCGGTAAGCGCTCTCGAAGGCATCAACCTCGAAACCGCACTGTCGATTGCAAAGCAGGGCGGCTTCGATGACGCCACCGCAGCCAAGGTCGCTCCAGTGTTCGTCAAGCTGTGGAACGTCTTCAAGAACGAAGACACCACTTTGGTCGAGGTTAACCCGCTGGTTCTCACCAAGGACGGCGACATCGTTGCCCTCGATGGCAAGGTCTCGTTGGATGACAACGCAGAGTTCCGCCACACCGACCGCGAGGAAGTCAGCATCGCAAAGGTCGACCCACTTGAGGCGAAGGCTAAGGCGCTCGACCTTAACTACGTCAAGCTCGATGGCGAGGTCGGCGTCATCGGTAACGGTGCCGGTTTGGTCATGTCGACTCTCGACGTTGTTGCCTACGCCGGCGAGAAGCACGGTGGCGTCAAGCCAGCGAACTTCTTGGATATCGGTGGCGGCGCTTCGGCAGAGGTTATGGCCAATGGTCTCGACCTGATTCTCAATGACCCTCAGGTCAAGAGCGTGTTCGTGAACGTCTTCGGCGGAATCACCGCTTGTGACGCCGTTGCCAACGGCATCGTCGGTGCACTAAACACCCTCGGCGACAAGGCCACCAAGCCACTGGTTGTTCGTCTCGACGGCAACAACGTGCTCGAGGGTCGTCAGATCCTCGCCGACTTCGCTCACCCGTTGGTGACCGTTGTAGAAACCATGGACGACGCTGCCGACAAGGCCGCCGAGTTGGCTCACCAGGCTTAAGCGCGAGACAAGACAAGGAAACGCAAAATGGCAATTTTTCTAGACGAAAACTCGCGAATCATCGTTCAGGGCATGACCGGTAGCGAGGGTATGAAGCACACCCGCCGCATGCTTCTCGGTGGCTCAAACATCGTTGGTGGCGTGAACCCGCGCAAAGCCGGCGAGGTTATCGATGTCGAGGGCAAGCACCTTCCGGTTTTTGGAACGGTCAAGGAGGCCATGGAGGCCACCGGCGCTAACGTGACCGTAATCTTCGTCCCACCTGCCTTCGCCAAGGCTGCAATGGTCGAGGCAATCGACGCCGAGATCCCGCTTGCCGTTGCAATCACCGAGGGTATCCCGGTTCACGACTCGGCAGAGGCATGGGCTTACAACGTTGCAAAGGGCCAGAAGACTCGTCTGATCGGCCCAAACTGCCCTGGCATCATCAGCCCAGAGAAGTCAAACGCGGGCATCACCCCGAGCGACATCGCCGGTGCTGGCCCAATCGGCCTAGTTTCAAAGTCGGGAACCCTGACCTACCAGATGATGTATGAGCTTCGCGACATTGGCATCTCGACCGCAATCGGTATCGGTGGAGACCCGGTCATCGGAACCACTCACATCGACGCGCTCGCAGCTTTTGAGGCCGACCCAGAGACCAAGGCAATCGTCTTGATCGGTGAAATTGGTGGCGACTCAGAAGAGAAGGCTGCCGCCTACATCAAGGCACACGTCACCAAGCCTGTCGTTGCCTATGTTGCTGGTTTCACGGCTCCAGAGGGCAAGACCATGGGTCACGCAGGTGCAATCGTTTCGGGTTCTGCCGGAACCGCTCAGGCCAAGAAGGAAGCCTTCGAAGCTTGCGGCGTGAAGGTTGGTAAGACTCCGAGCGAGACCGCGGCTCTCATGCGTGAGGTCTACAAGAGCCTCTAAACCCTCGGGTTTTAGCTTTTCGATGCCTGCGGTTAGGGGAGGGACGACGCTATGAAGCGACGATTAACTTTCCTGACCGCAGGCATTGACGCTTTATTCACGGTTGTGCTCGGCAATGCCGTTTTGCTTGGCCCCACCACACTGATTTGGCTGTTTGAAAACGACCCAACCATCAACTGGTTCGTGGCCTACCGAACCAGCGCCGACCTCTGGCTCGCCGCACAGGGAACCGACATCGTCGTGGCCTCGAGCAAGATTCTCGGCATGCAGGTCGATCAATTCACCATCCAGTTTTTGCCGCTCGGTTTCACCGCACTGTTGGCCTGGTTGGCGTTTAGGGTAGGTCGCCGATTCTCGGTAACACCGCAACTCTGGCCCGCTTGGACGGGCTCGATTTTGGCCTACGGCGCATCCGCACTCTTCTTGAGCAGCACGGCCTACGACAGCGCCATCTATCCGATCAACTGGCAGGGCACGTTCTTGCCGACACTGTTTTTTTCCTTTTGGATGCTCATCGGTTCGCTGTTTGGAACTTCGGCGCAGCAGCGCTTGCTCGACCTGCCGGTCGCGGCCGAACGCCAGCAGTTCAAGCTCTGGTGGCAAGAAAAATGGCGCAACACCGGATGGGTGATTCGGGCCGTGGCCTCGCCGGCTTTGCGAGCAGGTAGCGGAGTCGTGCTCATCCTGCTAGCTTCATCGGCGACTTTGCTCGCATTGATGGTCGGCTTCAACTGGATCAACATCATCAATTTCTACGAGGCGCTGCAGGTTTCGGTGCTCGGTGGAATCACGGTTACCGTCGGGCAGATTGCTATTTTGCCAAACCTGATTGTCTTCGGTGCCAGCTGGTTGACCGGCGTAGGTTTCGCGATCGGTGACGGATCTCACTTCAGTCCAATCGGTGCCGCGGCTGGTCCGCTACCCAATCTGCCGGTTCTGGCAGCTTTGCCTCCGGGGCAACTCGGTGTCGGCGCGATGTTCATCATGGTTCCGCTGCTGGCCGCTGCGCTGTCTACTTTCGCGGTCAAAAAACACGCAGCCGAGATTCGGTTTGAATTTGCCAACCCGTTTTGGGCCGCGTTGAGTTTAGGGCTTTCGATCGGCTTGGTGGCAGCTATTGAGCTGGGCCTTCTCGGAGCCTTGGCGTCGGGAGCCGTCGGGCCTGGACGCCTTCAGCTCGTTGGGGTCTCACCATTTGTGCTCGGGCTAGTGACCTTTTTTGAAGTGGCTACGATTTCGACCATTGCCGCTTTCTATGTGGCTAAGCCACAGCGTGCCGACCACCCGCTGCTCACCTCCAGCCCGCGCGGGTAAACTGGACTAATGCTGTCGGTAGTTGTTCTGATCTCTGGTTCTGGTTCGAACCTCCGCGCTCTTCTAGAGGCTGCCGACAATCCCCTGTTTCCCGCTCGCATCGTCGCGGTTGGCTCCGATGTTCCTGCCGAGGGGCTCGCGCACGCCGACCAATTCGGCGTTCCAACCTTCGTGGTGAACCCAAAGGCGTTCGACACCCGCGAAGCCTGGGCCGAGGTCCTACTGTCAAACGTTCAGCATTTTGAACCCGATTTGGTCGTGCTCGCCGGTTTTATGCGCATTTTGCCCGCCAACTTTGTCAACGCACTGACTCCAAATTTGATCAACATGCATCCGTCGCTGCTACCGGAATTCCCGGGCGCACACGCGGTTAGGGATGCGCTTGCTGCCGGAGCAACCAAAACCGGCGCGACGATTCACGTGGTCGACGAGGGCGTCGACACCGGACCACAACTCGCTCAACGTGAGCTCGAGATTCTGCCTGGCGAAACCGAGGCCGAATTGCACGAACGCATCAAGCAAATTGAGCGTGAACTGATCGTGCAAACGGTTCGAGCCATCGCCGACCTGAAGTCCAACAACTAGACGCCCGAGGAGCCCGCCATGGCCGCACACCACGACCACCAGCCCGCTGACTACCGACACCGCGATCGCATCCAGATCAAACGTGCCCTGCTTTCGGTTTCAGACAAAACCGGCTTGCTCGAGTTGGCTCAGGCATTGATTGCCGCGGGGGTCTCCATCATCTCTACCGGCGGCACCTACTCTGCAATCAAGGCGGCGGGACTGCCTGTCACCGAAGTCGCGGAGGTGACTGGGTTCCCTGAGACTCTTGATGGACGAGTGAAGACTCTGCACCCAAAGATTCACGCCGGCATTCTTGCCGACATGCGTCTGATTGCGCACGAGGGCCAGCTGGATGCGCTCAAGACCTTGCCTTTTGAGCTGGTTGTCGTGAACCTCTACCCGTTCGTGCAGACCGTTCAGTCGGGCGCCAAGGGCGATGCGGTTGTGGAGCAGATCGATATCGGTGGTCCGGCGATGGTGCGTGCGGCAGCCAAAAACCACGCAAATGTGGCCATTGTGGTCGACCCGGCAAAGTACGGTGAAATCATCGCGGCAGTGAACGAGGGTGGCACCACTTTGGCGCAGCGCCGCAGTCTTGCCAGAGATGCCTTCTCACACACCGCGAAGTATGACGCCGCGGTGGCGTCCTGGTTTGACTCGGAGCTCGACGAAGAATGGCGCAAGGCCGCCGGGGTTTCGGCACAGGCCGAGAGCAAGAACCCGGGCTTTGACTCGAAGCTCACCATCGAGGGTGAACTCAGTGCGGTCCTGCGTTACGGCGAAAATTCTCACCAGGCCGCCGCGCTGTATCGACGTGTCGGTGAGGGAGCCACCTCAGGCATCGCTCAGGCTCGTCAGTTTGGCGGCAAGGAGATGTCCTACAACAACTACGTCGATGCCGACGCCGCGCTTCGTGCCGCTTACGATTTCAGCGAGCCTGCGGTCGCGATCATCAAACACGCCAACCCTTGCGGCATCGCCATCGGTGATCCAAATTCTCCAGACCCAATCGCCGATGCCCACGCGAAGGCGTACGTCTGTGACACCATCTCGGCTTTCGGTGGCGTGATTGCCTCGAACAGAACTGTCACTGTGACCATGGCTCAGCAGGTTGCTTCGGTGTTCACCGAGGTGATTGTGGCTCCGGGCTATGAGACCGAGGCGTTGCAGATTCTGCTTGCCAAGCCCAACCTTCGTGTGCTGCAGTTGCCAGCCGACTACCAGCGCGAAAACCTCGAGGTGCGCCAGATTTCGGGTGGCCTACTGCTTCAGCAGATGGATGAGTTCAGCAACTTCTCAAGCACCAACTGGCAGTTGGTCGCCGGCAAGCCGGCTGACCCTGCAACCATGGCCGACCTCGAGTTCGCGTGGCGAGCCTGCCGTGCTGTTAAGTCAAACGGCATCCTGCTGGCTCGCGAAGGCGCTTCGGTTGGCGTCGGCATGGGTCAGGTGAACCGTGTTGACTCTTGCCGCTTGGCGGTAGCGCGTGCCGAGTCGCGAGCCAAGGGCTCGGTTGCAGCCTCAGATGCGTTCTTCCCGTTTGCCGACGGAGTGCAAATCTTGATCGACGGCGGAGTCCTGGCAGTTGTGCAGCCTGGTGGATCAAAACGCGACGAGGAAGTCATTGCCGCTGCGAATGCTGCTGGCATCACGATGTACTTCACCGGCGAGCGTCACTTCTTCCACTAAGCGCGTCGCTCGCGGCCGCAAGCCTGTGCCGAGACACGCGAATCGGAGATCGGCGCGAATAACCGAAGCCAAATGCGTGTTAGCCTACTTTGCTGTCTGAAATTGCCCGCTCCAGAGGCATCGGCAGCAGGTTGGTATAGCAATGAAGCCCATGGGAACCGTCGCGACTCTTTTGCGTATTTTTCCTTACGCCAAGAAAGCGCTGCCGAGAGTGATCCTCGGCACGATTGCCGCACTCGGTGCACATCTCTTCGCACTCACAATTCCTCAGTTCTTGCGAAACCTGGTCAACGGATTGCAGGATCACGGCACGGTCGAGAAGCTCGTCCCCGCGGTTTTGGCGGTTTTGGCCCTCGGAATCTGTGAAGCGGGTTTCGTGCTGCTGCGCCGCTGGCTCGTGCTAACCCCAGGCACGCATGTCGAGGCTGGTCTGCGCCGCACCCTGTATGCAAAATTGCAGGAACTGCCGGTTAGTTTTCATGACAAATGGCCTTCGGGGCAGTTGCTCAGCCGAGCCACCGGTGACCTGAGCCTGATTCGCCGCTGGCTCTCGTTTGGTCTGGTCCTGTTTGTGGCGAACGCCATCACCATCGCCGTGGGACTCGCGATCTTGTTCACTTACAACTGGCTGTTGGGGCTCATCTTCTTTGTCTCGTCGATTCCAATTTGGGTCCGCGGGTTCAAGTTTGAAAAGAACTACCACTCGATAGCTCGCCTCAGTCAAGACCAGGCGGGTGACCTCGCAACTTCGGTCGAGGAGTCGGTGCACGGCATTCGCGTTTTGAAGGCGTTGGGTCGCGGCGACTTCGCTTCGGCCAAATTCGCTCGCGACGCGGCCGAATTGCGCGGCACCGAGGTCAAGAAGGCGAACCTGATCGCCGACATCTGGATCTACTTGATTTTGGTTCCCGAGTTTGCGGTTGGCGCCTCGATGCTGGTCGGCGTCTGGTTGGTGTCTCAGGGGCAAATGACCGTCGGCGCGCTGGTCGCCTTTTTTGCCACCACGACCGTGCTTCGTTGGCCGACCGAATCCGTTGGCTTCCTGCTATCGATGACGCTCGACGCCAAGACCGCGATCACCCGCTTCTTCGAAGTGCTGGATGCGCCCATCGAGATTGATGACCCCGAAAATCCGAAGACGATTTCAGAGCCTAAAGGTCGACTCGAGTTCAAGAATGTCTCATTCAAATATCCGGATGCGCCTGCCGAGGCCGCGCCGTTACTCGACGGCGTGAACCTGACGCTCGAGCCCGGCGAATCCGTTGCCCTGATTGGCATCACCGGTTCGGGTAAGACCACGTTGACCGCATTGAGCACGCGTCTCTATGAGGTAACCGGTGGAGCGATTGAGCTCGACGGCATTGACATTCGCGACCTGAGTCGCGAAGAACTTCGTCGCCACATGGCCATGGCTTTCGAAGACGCAACCCTGTTCAGCGCGAGTGTGCGCGACAACGTTTTGCTCGGCCGCCCAGAGGCAACCGAGGCGGAGTTGGCTCAAGCGCTTGAAATTGCTCAGGCTCAGTTTGTTTACGACTTGCCTGAAGGCCTCGACACCAAGATTGGCGAGGAGGGGCTGAGCCTGAGTGGTGGTCAGCGTCAGCGTCTGGCACTTGCTCGAGCCGTTGCCGCCAAACCGTCGGTCCTGATTCTCGACGATCCGCTGAGTGCTCTCGATGTCGACACCGAAGCCATGGTTGAGGATGCGCTACGCACCGTACTGACCGCGACCACCGCATTGATCGTGGCTCACCGCCCGTCGACTGTTCAGCTCGCTGACCGGGTTGCCCTTCTGGAAAATGGTCGCATCACAGCGGTCGGCAAGCACAGCGACCTGCTCGCCACAAACGCTCACTACCGACACGTGATCGCGAGTCTCGACGAAGAAAAGGAGGCAATCCGATGAGCATGCAGGGTGTTCAAGACGAAGAGAAGATTGACCTCACCAAGGTCGAGGCAAAGCGCCTCCGCGCGCGTTCGATGCGCCTGCTGCTCAGCCTCGTGCGACCAGTGCGACGTCGCCTCATCCTCAGTTTTTCGACCGTGATTCTGAGTCAGGCATTCCGCGTGGTTGGCCCTGCGCTGATCGCATACGGCATCGACCAGGCACTGCCTTTGGCGGTCAAGGGCGATTACATCGCGCTTTGGTACACAGTTGGTGCCTATCTGCTGGCAGCAACGGCCACCGCCGGGTTGACCTACTTTTTCATCAGCTACGCGGCAAAAATCAATCAGGACGTGATTCTCGATCTGCGTCAGCGCGTCTTCGTGCACACTCAAAAATTGAGCCTCGAATTCCACGAGAAATACACCTCTGGGCGCGTAATTGCCCGCCAAACCAGCGATCTTGACTCAATCAAGGAACTGCTCGATACCGGTGGCAACGAGATGATCGCCGGCCTGCTCTACATGATTTTCACCGGTGTTGCCCTGGTGCTGCTGGACGCATCCAGTTTTGCAGTGATGTTGGTTTCGCTGGTGCCACTGTATTTCTTGACGCGCTGGTTCCAAAAGCAAACCCGCATCAACTACCGCAAGACTCGCGTTGCGTCGGCTCGCTTGATTGTGCACTTTGTTGAGACCATGACCGGAATTCGCGCGGTCAAGGCGTTCCGCAAAGACACTCGCAATAATGCCGAGTATGCGGGACTCGTGGAGGACTACCGAGCCGTCAACGCCAAGGTAATCCAACTTTTCGGAATCTATGATCCAGGGCTGATTTTGATCGGCAACTTGACTGTCGCGGGCGTGCTCATGATTGACGGCCTGAGAGTAATCGATGGGGCTCTCGGGTTTGGTGTTCTGACCGCAGCCATTCTTTATGCCAAGCGCTTCTTCGACCCGATGGAAGGCATGGCGATGTTCTACAACGCCTTCCAGTCATCGGCGTCGGCACTCGAGAAGATTTCGGGTGTGCTCGAAGAGGAGCCTTCGGTGCCTGAGCCTGTCAACCCGGTGCCATTCAAGGAGCACTCGGGGCACATCGAGTTCGATGACGTCGAGTTCCACTATTCCAATGGCAAGACGATTCTGCCGAACTTCAACCTCGACATTCCGGGTGGGCAAACCGTTGCGCTGGTCGGAACCACAGGCGCGGGCAAGTCCACTTTGGCCAAGCTGATTTCGCGCTTCTATGACCCAACCGTGGGTTCGGTTCGCATCGACGGTGTCGATCTGCGTGAGGTCGCCAACGAAGACCTGCGTCGCGCAGTCGTGATGGTGACGCAGGAGGCATACCTGTTTTCTGGCACGGTCGCCGACAACATCGCGCTAGGTCGGCCGGGGGCTTCGCAGAGCGAAATCGAGGATGCGGCGAGGGCGGTTGGCGTGCACGAGTTCATCGAGTCGCTGCCTGACGGCTATAACACCGACGTCAACAAGCGTGGTGGACGCGTCAGCGCCGGCCAGCGTCAGCTGATTTCGTTTGCTCGCGCGTTCATCGCCGACCCCGCCGTGCTGATTCTGGATGAGGCGACCGCATCGCTAGACATACCTTCGGAGCGAGCCGTGCAAAACGCGCTTCGCACCCTGTTGGCCGGCCGCACCGCAATCATCATCGCCCACCGCTTGAGCACTGTTTCGATTGCCGACCGCGTACTCGTGATGGAGCACGGTCAGATCATCGAAGATGACACTCCGGCCGCTCTGATTGCTGGCACCGGCAAGTTCGCCAAGATGCACAAGGCGTGGCGCGAGTCGTTGGCTTAGCCGCGAATTACTTCAACTTGCTCGAGGTTGCGATTGCGATTGCGGTCTGCGCAGGCACAGCGGCGGTTAGCTTGCCGGCCTTGTCAACCACAACTGGAACGCCGACACAGCTCTTGCCCTTGACCTTGACCGGCTTGTTGCCGCCCGAAATCAGGTCGCAGTAGGTGCCCGGTTTCATGCCGGTAGCCAAGCCGGTCAGCTTTGCGGCCGAGGCCTTCGAGTTGATGGCAACGTAGCCGAGACCGCTGCGGCCAAAGGCGTACACACCGCTGTTGGTTGCGCCAGCCTTCGGGGCATAGAGGTTGGTCTTGGCTGCTTCGCCGACGGCATCGCGCCAGGCAATCATGCCCTTGATGGAGGTCCAGCGCTGCAAGCAGACAAACTGACCGTTCTTGTAACCCGAGGCCTGTGGCTTGATCTTTCCGCCATCGGTGGCGCAGACCGCGTCGGCCAAGAAGCTGGTGTTCTTGAACGGTGGCGACTCGCTGTCTTCGGCAAACGCATAGCCGGTGTAGAGCATTGGTGAGCCGTACTTTTCTGACAGCAGCCAAATGTTTGCTAGCTCATACGCCTTGCCGTTCTGGTAGGTAACTGCGCCGCCGTGGTGCTCGGTGTCGTGGTTGGTGACCCAGGTGATTCCGCGCTCGGTTGGCACATAGTCGGGGGTGTCGACGGTGTCATAGACGCCACCGCGATAGGCAGCCCCCGGGTAGCCGAACATCGAGACGGCCTTGGTGTAGGTGTCCCAGGCCCAAACGTGTCCGGTTGGCAGATAGTCGGCGTTGATCTGAGTGCTACCAGGGACCTCTTGAACGATGAAGGCGTCCTTCTTGGTCAGCAGGGCCTCAATCGCCGCGATGTCAGCTGGCGGGATGTGCTTGGCGGCATCTAGACGGAATCCGGCGACGCCCAGTGACAGCTGGTCATTTAGATAGTTGGCAATTTGCTGGCGCACGTATGGCTGTTCGGTTGCCAGGTCTGGCAAACCAGGGAAGCGGCAGTCCCAACGTTCGGGGGTGTCGTCCCAGCTGCTGATGTCATTGGCGCAGTAGTGCGGATCGGTGCTGGCCAGACCTTCGTGGAAGTTCTTGGAGGTGTAGGTGGTGCCGAAAATCAGGTTCTCGCCGCCGTAGTTCACGCCGTCGTAGCTGACGCCGCCACTGCCAGCCATGTGGTTCAGCACTGCGTCGGTGACCACGTTCACGCCGGCCTTGTTGCAGGCGCTAACCATGTTCGCAAACTGAGCGCGATTGCCCATGTATGAGTTCAGCGAGTATGAGGTTGGTTGGTAGTGAACCCACCAGGCAGCGCCGGTGATGTGGTCTTGAGGTGGCATGGTCTGAATCCAGTCGATGCCCTCAGGCCCGAGGACGGTAGTGCACTCTTTTGCGATTGAGTTCCAGTTCCAGCCAAACATCTGCAGGCCGACGTCACCCTTGGTGAACGGTTTTGGCTGCGGAACAGTCTCGGCTGCTGCCGGTGCAATCGAGAAGCCGACCAGCGCGATTGCGGCTGCAGCAACGGCGTACTTTGAAATGGTTCGCATCAGAGTCATAGGGGAAATGTTAAATCCAGTAAGCGCTTGCAGACGAACCAACCGCATAACAATGAGGAAACTCGCGAGCTGAAGTCACCACCCGTTCGCTGCTGCGTCAGTCTGTGGAAAACTTCAGCACCCAAGGCCGAAACGCGATTTTCTGACGCAATGTCAAAACACAGAAAGCAAAAACCTTTGCGAGTGCGCCTGACCGCCGTGCTCACGCCCGCCATTGCGGTTGCCGCGCTGTTGATTCCCTTCACTGCTCTGCAGCCGGCCAGTGCGGCTCAAGATGCCAGTCACCCCGCGGATGCAAACCTTTGGGCGCCTTCACCAACCTGTTCTGCGAGTGAGTGCTGGTGGGACTTCCCAGAGTCGTCATTGGGCTATTACTTCTCGCGGATGTTCGATGCGCCAAATCGCGAATCGATCTTCGAACTCGAGGTCCAATCGGTCGCCTCAACGACCAGCTCTTCCCCGAGTGGTTCGACCCAAGAGTGGCCAGCTCAAAACTGGCGCGTTCAGATGAACGATCCCTCGGCGTTCACCGTGATTGATTTCTACAACGGCATCCCGAGATTTTGGATTGGTCAGGACATCGCACTTCAGGCTGACCCCAGCATCCTCGGCGGAGTGGCCTACAACCCACAGCTGGCACACAATCTGCGCTCGGGCACTGTGGATGCGTCAGCGACCGGTCCGCTAGCGCGCATCCACCAGATTTTTACACCGCAGGTTTCGACGACCGTACTGACTGCAGTCAGTCAAACCGACATAGCGAACTTCGGTGCTGACATTTCTGCCGTCGGTCGCATCGAATTCAGTGAACCGGTGACCGAGCTTCAGCTCGGCGACATCGTGCCAACGCCCGATTCGACCGGATGTCGCGTTGAAAGCATTCTCGACGGTGGTGGCGGACTTGTGTTTGACGTGGTTGTTCGCGGCTGCACGAGTTTGTCGCTGAATCTGGTGCTGGTTGCGAATTCCGTTCTAGGTAATGCGCCAGGACCGATTTCGGATACCTACTGGATGCCGATTCAGCCGTATGTGCCAGCGGAAATCCTGGCACCGCCGCTGCCGGTTGGTGGCTCGCAGCCGCCGAGCGGGGGAGCCGGTCCAGCACCTGAGCCGGCACCGACAGGGACCGCCACACCGGAACCATCTCCATCGGCTACGCAGTCCGTGCTTCCCATTCAGTCTGTGACGCCAGCACCGGCTTTACCGATGGCGCAGCCGGTCGCCGAGGAGCCAAATCTCGAGGAGCCAATTCGCGAGGAACCCGTACAGTCCGAATCAGTCCAGGTCGAGCCGGTTCCGCCTGCTCCGGTTCATTTTGCTTCAGCCCGGCAAATTCCGACGCCAGCTGTTTCACCACCGGCCGTCTCGACAAAGGCGGAGCAACCGGCGGCACCTCATCGCGTCGTTTCTCGCCCCGAAGTTGCC
>JAGWTM010000052.1 GCA_028868975.1 Actinomycetales bacterium | reverse complement strand
TCACCTTCGCGACTATTCAAGACCTTTTTGGCGCCATTGACCTTTTCTTCGAGAGCCAGATTGGAATCAAAAATGGCTTGCAGTTTTTCGACTTTGACCCGAATCTTGGGTTGGCCTTCGAGCAAAAGATTGTCGAGCGCCTCAACCAAAGATGCTCCCGATGAGATTGATATCGCTACCGAATCCATGATCTGAGGCACGAGTTCACCATCGGTTTTTTCAAGCGCTAACCTCCGTGACTCCAGGGTTGCTTGAGCGATTGCAGCCGAGACGGCCAAAACGCATAGGCTCAGCAGCGAAACGCGACTCAACAGTTGTGTGACGACTGAAACGAATATTCCGATTGCGATTGCGATGATCCAGTTTTTGCCCCGAGGCGAAAAGCGGATTCGATAATCAAGTTTCGGGATACCAGACATCATCGTTTGAGCCACAAAATCTCTTGAATGCGGCGCAACTCGCCAGCTGAGCGAATGTGAACCACCACATCCAGCACTTCTCTGACTGCGGCAGAGATGAAACCGGCATCGATATTGGCTTGAGCCAGAGTGGGCAGCAATTGGAGCTTAGAAATCGCAGCGGCGGCAGACTTTGCATGAATTGTTCCCGCACACGGAATTCCTGAATTCATGGCCAGCATGAGTTCGAGCGCCTCGGCACCGCGCACCTCACCAACGACGAGATACTCGGGGCGCATACGCAAGGCCTCACGAACGAGCCTTCGCAAGTCAATCTCCTCGGCCTCGCCGAAACCTCCGTTTCGCCCTTGCATCGCGACCCAATCTGGGTTGGCGAGCCTTAGTTCATGGGTCTCCTCGATGGAAATAACACGCTGCTGCGGGGGTAATTCACCCAGCAACGCCGAGAGCAAGGTGGTTTTGCCCGTATGAGTTGCGCCAGAAATCAGCAGATTGGCTCCATCCCTCATGGCTGCCGCTAGCTCAGTGGCCTGACTTTGGGTGACCATTCCAAGTTGCACTAAGTCGCCTAAAGAACGCGTCTTCGGTGGAAATTTACGAATATTGACGATCCAGGAATGAGCAGTGACCGGCGGTATCACAACGTGTACGCGACTGCCATCGGCCAGCGTCGCATCAGCAAACGGGTGCATGCGATCGACTCTTCGAGAGCTATGCCGGAGCAGTCTAAAGACCAGGTTTTCGAGGGCATCATGCGGCAGTCTGATGTCGGCCTTGAACGACTTGCCGTTGACGGCAAATCTCACCTCGTCGGCACCGTTAATCCAGACCTCTTCTATTTTTTGATTGGCCAGCAACGGCTCTAAGACTCCGAATCCGCTCAATTCGGCGGATGCCTCGGTCAGGATTTCAAGCTCTGCCGACGGATGCTGGCTCTTATCGCCGAGTTCGACTAGTTCATCGACCTGACGCAACACTTTTCGTCCAAGCTCATCTTCGGTAATCGGCGCGAAGAGTTGATCTCGAACGCGTTGCCCTACCGCGGGCTTTGAGAGCGAAATCGTCATGCGAAAAGATTGCAAGATTCCAGAAAGTGCAAATTGCGTTATCCACAACCACTAAACTTGTGGAGTCACGCGGGAGTGGCGAAATTGGCAGACGCACTAGATTTAGGTTCTAGCGCCGCGAGGCGTGTGGGTTCAAGTCCCACCTTCCGCACGATAAAAAAGCCTGGTTCTTTCGAACCAGGCTTTATTTTTTGCCGGAATTTTGCTCCGCTACGGCAGCGTTTCGGCCATGGCAACCGCTGCCGAGGCGTTGATTATGCCACCGCCGCAGACCTTGGTTGCGGCGCAACTTGTCGTGGCATCGAACGGGGTCAGTGTGGGTGAAATTACCTTGGTCCAAATATCGTCAAAGGTGAGGTTCGGTTTCACCGAAAGAACCAGGGCAACCACGCCCGCAACAACCGGCGAGGCCATGCTGGTTCCTTCTTCGTAGTCGTAGCTCGGGTTGCCGATCGTGGTTCGGCCATCGTTGCGAGTCGAGATGATGCGACCGTTGGTGTCGGCTGGGGCTCCGACAAAATCGGTGTGGTCACCACCCGGTGCCGAAAGATCTACACCCGACATCTCTCCGTAATTTAGAGTCGAGTAGTTTGAGTAGGCGGCGCGATCACCTGAGAAACCGGTGGCACCAACGTTCAGCGTCGGAACGCAATTTCCAGGGTACGAGTACGAAGCCGGCATGTTGAAGTTTCCGGCTGCCGTCACAGTTGTCACGCCTGCAGCCTTGACGGCGGCAAGCGCAACTTCGGTCGAGCCCGGCTGATCGACGTAAAGGCGACATGGCGTATTCGTGTCGGTTCCCATAGAAATGTTGATAACTTTCGCCGGGGTTGGATTGACGGGAACGGCATTGCCGTTGGCGTCTTTGACCTGCAGGCCAGCCGCCCAGCGCAATGCTGAAATTAGGTCTGAAGTGGAACCACCCGAAGCGCCGAGCACTCGCACCGGTTGAATCTTCACTCCGGGCGCGACTCCGATTACACCGATGGAATTGGCAGCCGCGCCGATGATTCCCGCGACGTGCGTGCCATGCCATGAACTCGAGTCGGCACCAGAGTAGTCACCTTGGTCGGTCGGATCCGAATCCCAGCCGTCACCATCTCGGGCCGAAGCCGCCGAACTAACGAAGTCGTAACCCGGCACAACCTGCGAATCTAAGTCGGGATGTTTGGTGATGCCGGTGTCAAGAACGGCAACGACAATCGACTTCGAACCAGTGGTGATATTCCAGGCCGCTGGCGCGTTTATGCCGTGCTCACCAAAAAGGTGCCACTGCTTGGCGTAGTAGGCATCCTGTGGAATGAACTCGGACGCGCTCTGCGCCTGTCCGCGTTTGTTCTTGGCAACTACCGAAACCTTATAGCTCACTCCAGGATCGAGGGCTGGCAACTGGCAGCTGGTCGAAGTGGAGTCGCAACTGACGGTGTTGTGACCGGCAGCCGCAGCGCTCGCGGTGTAACTGACCTCTAAATCGCCAGCCTGAGCCGGAGTTTGAGCGACCCAACTAACGGTCGGAATCTTGGCTGTGATGGTCAAAGGACTCGCGAGTACAGGCGCCGCCGGAGCGGTCGTTGCCAACGCTGAAACCATCGGCGAATCTGCGCCAGCGCGAATGACTGACCCTGCCGAGGTGAGCGCAGCCACCTTGAAGCTGTATGCGGTTGCCGCGGCAAGGCCTTTGGCGATGGTGTAACTGGTGGCCTTTGAGCGGGTATTTGCCGAAGCCACCAGCCACTGCCCCGTTGCGGTTTTGTATGAGACCTTGTAGCCGACCAGTTTGCCTGTGCCAAGGTTCGCGGGAGCCTGCCAACTGAGTTTGATTCGGGCTACTCGCGGAGTCGCAGCCGAAAAAGCATCGACGGCTTTCAGCGCACGAACGGCGCTCGCGGGTTTCAGTGCGGCGTAGGCGCGATTTAATTCGGCACGCGAAACCGTTGACCCGCCGACGGCTGCCGGACGAATAATGCGGTCCAGGTCAACCGATGCCACTCGAGGGTCGGCTTTGAGTCGCTCTGCAATTTGCCAGGCTCGCTCAGTCGTAACTCGGCCTGAAACCGCTACGGTAAACCAGCCGCTGCCGAGATCCCGCCCGACAGTTAGGTCGGCAGCGGCCGAGTTCTCGCCGGTGGGTTGGCCGTCGCGCGCAACCGGACTGACGCCCGGCTCATACTTAACGATTAGGCCCTTGGTATCGAAGTCAAAACTCGGAACTGCCGACTTTGTAGCAGCCTGCGCCGGACCGACTCCCGAAATCGAGAGGAGCGCGATTGAAATGGCGGACAGCAGGCGAAACTTCACACTCTCAGCCTAGGAAGTCACGCACGAGCGCAAGAGCCCCCACACTCAAACTTGAAGAAAACTCGCAGGAATCGGGCTAGAGACTCTTCTGCATGAGCACGGTACCGAGCCAACGCCCGAACTTAAAACCGACCTTGCCGAGGTGCCCCTGATTGGTGAACCCGAAGGATTCGTGCAGAGCGATGGACGACTCGGCGCCTTTGTCGCTGATCACCGCCACGATTTCCTTCACGCCAGCGGCTTTGCCCTTCTCGATTAGGGCCGCGAGCAGCTTGGTGCCGATGCGTTTTCCGGTGGCCGCAGGACGCAGGTAGATGCTGTCTTCAACCGTGCGCCGATACGCGGCCTTCTGTCGCCAGGGAGCTAGGTACGCAAAACCGAGAACCTGACCCGACCCGCTTTGCGCCACCAGGAATGGCAACTCAAGCGACTTGATGTACTCGAATTTTGTGTGCCAATCGGCCTGCGACATCTTCTCGATGTCAAAAGTGACCACGGAGTTCGCCACGTAGTAGTTGTAGATTTCCAGAACCTGAACCAGATCAGTCTCGACCGCTGGCCGAATCGTGATTTCGTCACTGGCTGGCGCAACCTGCTTGTTGCGGAGCGCGCGGACCATCCGCCAACGGGACTCGGAATCAATAGGCAACTTCAGCTCCTTCTAGCATGACCAATTTATACGTGCCAGGCCGAGGCTCTCGAGAGCGTCGTTGGCTTTTGAATACGGGCGACTGCCGAAGAATCCCCTGCTAGCGCTCAACGGGCTCGGATGCGCCGAGCGCAAGACCACCGCACCGGCTACCGCGGGTTCGGCCTTGGCGGCATGGTTTCCCCACAGGATCACGACCAGGCGTCCCGTTAGCTGCTGCACGAGAGCTCTGAGGGCTGCGTCGGTGAACTCCTGCCAGAGTCGATGACCGGGCAAGGTGAGTTCGCGGTTCAGCAGCATTACTCCTTGGCTCACCCAGCGAGTCAAATCGCCACCGGCGGTTAGCTGGCCAGACGCATACTCGTCAGATAGATCGCTGCGGAGCTCTTTCATCATGTTGTTGAGGCTTCGAGGCAGGGCGACACCCTGATTGATTGCGAACGATAATCCAATTGCATGCCCCGCGGTCGGGTAAGGATCTTGGCCGACGATGACCACTCGCACCTCTTCGGGTGCAGACTCGAAGGCGCGCATCACCAGGTCTGACGCCGGCACGTACTCTAAGGGCAGGCTCGCTTCGATTCGATCGAGAAGCTCCTCGGCCTCGGGCAGCAGGCTTCGCCAGCCGGGGTGCATCGCCTCATAGAACACGTCCTAAGCCTATGCGCGGCTCTTGATCAGGCTCGGCACAAAGAGTGTGCCTAACCGTCTCAATCAAGTGCAAGAATGCATCTATGAGCTACGCAGAGTACGTCGAAGAAGCCGCAAACTATGCCGAAATTCTCAAGGGAATTCGCCGCGAACTGCATCAGATGCCCGAGTTTGGGCTCGAAAACCCGCTGAGCACTGAGCGCTGCCTTGCCTCAGTTCACGGGCTCGGTGAGGTGTTTAGGAGCAAACGCACTTCGGGTGCCGCGTTGTTAATCAAGGGTGATTTGCCCGGACCGACGGTTTTGCTACGAACCGACACGGATGCGCTTGCCGTGAACGAAGACACCGGGCTCGAGTTTGCCTCGACCAACGGTTTCATGCACGCCTGCGGACATGACCTTCACATGGCCATGGCTATCGGCGCCGCTCACCTATTGCACACGCATCGCGACCGCCTTCGCGGCAACGTGGTGATCTGGTTCCAGCCCGGTGAAGAGGGCCACGGTGGTGCCGACGTAATGCTTGAAGAAGACCTTCACCTGGTTTCGGGCGAAAAGCCGATTGCCGCCTACGGCATCCACGTATTCAGTTCATACCCGCTCGGCCTCTTCGGATCGCGCCCCGGACCCCTCATGGCCTCAGCCGGCGGTATGACCGTCACGTTCAAGGGCCAGGGCGGGCACGGTTCGATGCCTTGGCTCTCGAAGGACCCTATCTCACCGATGCTCGAGGCCGCACAGGCGTTGCAAACCACGGTCACCAAAAAGATCTCCACTTTTGAGCCGGTCGTCATCAACATCGGCTGGGTGAAAGCTGGCGACGACCACACCGAAAACGTGATTCCGGAGACCGCTCAATTTGGGGCAACCATTCGCACCTTTAGTGACGAAATTACGGCGCAGGTCAAAACCGCCGTCGAAGAGCTCATCCACGGAGTCGCGGCAGCTCACGGAGTAAGCGGCGAAGTGGAGTTCCACCCGTTCACCAAGGTTCTGATGAATGACGATGCGTCCATCGAGCGCGTGAAAAAGATTGTTGAGAGCAGTTACTCACGGCTGCCGAATGGAGACTCAAGGTACGTGCACCTGGAGCATCCGATTACCGGCGGTGAGGATTTCGCATCCATCGTGAAAGAGATTCCGGGAGCGTTTGTCTTCATGGGCGCTTGCCCGCCAGATCGCGATCCTTCGAAAGCCGAAACCAATCACTCGAACAAGGCAATCTTTGACGACTCGACGTTGCACGAAGGTTCGGCTCTACTTGCAGCTCTCGCATTTGACACCCTGGACGAGGCCGCGGGAGCCTAAATAGTTCCTAAACGAAAAAGAAAACCTGCAATCTGTCGTAACAGTTGCAGGTTTCTTTTCATGCTCGGTCTAACTAGCCCTATAACTATCTCTAAGCCAACGGCGGTCAGAGACAGCAACAACTAAGAGAAGCAGGTAAACCGATGAGCACCTCACCAAACAACTGGGGATTCGAAACCGCACAGATTCACGCTGGCGCCACCCCAGACCCGACGACCAATGCGCGTGCAGTGCCGATCTATCAGACAACGGCGTACACGTTCAATTCGACCGAACACGCTGCGAACCTTTTTGGTTTGGCTGAATTCGGCAACATTTACACCCGCATCATGAATCCGACCCAGGACGTAGCCGAGCAGCGCATCGCCGCGCTCGAGGGTGGCACCGCAGCCCTGCTGGTCGCCTCGGGCCAGGCCGCCGAGACGTTCGCCGTCTTGAACATCGCCCAAGCCGGTGACCATATCGTCGCCTCGTCAACGCTTTACGGCGGCACCTACAACTTGTTCAAGTACACGCTGGCCAAGCTGGGTATCACCACAACCTTTGTTGAAAATCAGGATGACCTTGACGAGTGGCAGCGTGCGGTCCAACCAAACACCAAGCTGTTCTTTGCTGAAACGATTGGCAACCCAAAGGTGAGCATCCTCGATATCGAGGGAGTTGCTGACGTGGCCCACAAAAACGGGGTTCCGCTCATCGTCGACAACACGGTGGCAACGCCTTACCTAATTCAGCCTCTAAAGCACGGCGCTGACATTGTCGTTCACTCGGCCACCAAGTTCCTCGCCGGTCACGGAACCGTTGTCGCAGGCGCGATTGTCGATGGCGGAAAATTCGAGTGGAGCAAGTCAGACAAATTCCCAGGGCTGACCACACCGGATGAGTCCTACCACGGCGTGACTTACACCGCAGCACTCGGCGATGGAATCGCGTACATCATCAAGGCCCGAGTTCAACTGCTGCGCGACCTCGGCGCTGCCGTCTCGCCAAACAACGCTTGGCAGCTAATCCAAGGAATCGAAACGCTCAGCCTGCGCATCGAGCGTCACGTTGAGAATGCCGAGAAGATTGCCAAATGGTTGTCCGATCACCCGCAGGTGGAGTCGGTTAATTACGCGGCCCTGCCAGATTCACCTTGGAATGCAGCTGCCAAGAAGTACGCGCCAAAGGGTGCGGGCGCGATCGTCTCGTTTGAGCTCAAGGGTGGCATTGAAGCCGGCAAAAAGTTTGTCGACAGCCTCGAACTCTTCAGCCACGTCGCCAACATCGGCGATGTTCGCTCACTCGTGATTCACCCCGCATCAACCACGCACTCACAGCTAACGCCTGAGCAGCAACTGACCACGGGCGTTACACCGGGTTTGGTGCGACTGTCGGTCGGACTCGAATCAATCGTCGACCTAATCGCCGATCTAGAAACCGGATTTGCTGCCGCGCGGTAGTCGATCTAAGACATCGAAGCGGCTCGGTTGCCTCTGATCATCGAGACTCCGGGCTGCTTCGCTTCAACCTAATCAAGTAAATTAGAACTTCTTATGGAGTTTCAGGCATCCGGGGACACCGTCCCGAGCACATTTATCACCGAGGAGATGAGCCGATCATTGATCGGACGCCCCCCGGCGACCGGTGCTTGGCGCGACGGTGACCCTGCCGGCGACCGCCAGTTTGCATTGCCATTTGATCTCAAACTCGAAAACGGCAAAGAACTCAAAAACGTTCGCATCGCCTTTGAAACCTGGGGAACGCTCAACGCGGACCGCTCGAATGGCGTCCTGGTTTTGCACGCGCTTACCGGCGACTCGCATGCTGTGGGTGAACCGAGCAAATGGCACCCGACCGCCGGCTGGTGGAATGACATCATTGGGCCAGGCAAAGCGATTGACACCGATAAGTACTTCGTGGTTGCACCCAACATTCTTGGCGGCTGTCAGGGCTCGACTGGGCCGGCAACGCTGGACAATCGCGGACGAGAATATGGCTCACGTTTTCCGTTTGTAACGATTCGCGACCAGGTCGAGGCGCAATACGCATTTGCTCAATCCATCGGCATGAACTCATGGCACGCGATTGTCGGCGGCTCAATGGGTGGCATGCACGTCCTCGAGTGGGCCATTGCGCATCCTGAAGCCACCGAACGAATTGCGGTAATTGCGGCACCAGCGATTTCAAGTGCCGACCAAATTGCCCTGAATTCGGTGCAAATCGAAGCGGTCAAGACCGACCCCGCGTTCAACAACGGAAACTACTACGATGCCAAACCGGGTCATGGACCGCACAAGGGTCTAGCGCTGGCTCGCCGCATGGCGTTGCTGAATTACCGCTCCTCGAGTGAACTCAACGATCGTTTCGAGCGCACCTGGCAGTCGAGCATCTCACCAATCGGCGACGGCGGTCGATTTGCCGTGGTGAGCTACCTCGATTTCCACGGCAACAAGTTCACTCGGCGATTCGACGCTAACTCGTACATCACGCTGGTTCAGGCGATGAACTCGCACGATGTCGGACGCGACCGTGGCGGAGTCGAGGCAGCCCTGGCTGGCATTCGGGCGCGCGCTCTGGTGCTCGGCATCGACAGCGACCGCTTGTTCCCTATCGGAGACCAGGCTCTGATTGCGCAGCACATCGGTGTTGACACCTTCGGGGCCGGGGCCACGGGCGATGCC
>JAGWTM010000008.1 GCA_028868975.1 Actinomycetales bacterium | reverse complement strand
AAATCTTTTGCAGGTCATGCAGTTCAGTCAGGGACGCCGGCAAAGCCGCCGAGTGGCGCCCGGCAAGAGCTTGCAGCACGCGTCCCGCTGCTACCGCATCAGCTGTCGCGTTGTGGGCATCGGTTAGCGGCACCCCGTAGACCTCAGCAGCATTCTCAAGCCTGCGCTTTCCTTTGCGGTAGCGATCCACGGCTTTGTCGATCACAAGCGGATCCAAAACCGGTGCTGGTTCTAGCAAGGGCTCAAGACCGTGCCTCAAAGCCTCATACTTCAAAATGGTGAAGTCGTACGGTGCGTTGTAGGCAACAACCGGCACGCCAGCGGCAAAAAAGGTGCGCAGAGCAGCAATGACCTCGGCTACGACCTCCGCTGCGGGACGCCCGTGCTGACGCGCATACTCGGTGGTAACTCCGTGCACTTCAGCGGCAACCTGAGGAATCTCGATTTCGGGATCGGCCAGCCACTCAACCGGGTTGCCAACCGGATTACCCGCTGCGTCAAGTTCCAGCACGCAAGCCGTGACGATTCGAGCCTCACGAAGATCGAGGCCGGTGGTTTCAGTGTCAAACACCGCGATGCGGTTGGCCCAGGTCGGTCGGTCGTTGAAGTCAAATGTCATTTGGTCCACGCCTTGAGCCTAGAGGGCTATTGGGACACTAATCCGACGCCACGCGCCACCTCGAGCGCTGGGCCGGACTGATTCAGGGTGAAGATGTGCAGCCCCGGAGCCCCCGCTTCGAGCAGCTGTCGACCAAGCTCAATCGTGTATTCCATGCCTATGGCACGTGCTTCATCATCGCTCTTTGCCTCTTCGAAGGCCTGCATGAGCTTCGATGGAATTGCAGCCCCAGAAAGTTCGGCCATGCGCACCACGTTTCGAGCGTTAGCGACCGGCATCAATCCAGGAAAAATCGGCAAGGAAACACCCGCGGCTTGGTTCTCGGCTAAAAGATTCTGGTATGCCTCGAGCGTGAAGAACAGCTGGGTCATGCCAAAACTTGCTCCAGCCTCGGCCTTGAGTTTTAGAACAGCCGCGTCGTGCCGCATATCTGGAGATTCCGGGTGTTTTTCCGGGAAGGCAGCCACACCGATCTCGAAGCTGTCCCTTGCTAGTTCGACCAATTCCAGAGCCGTACGAAGCTCGCCGCGCTCGAGCGCATCCGGCTGATCTTTAGGCGAGTCACCGCGCAAAGCGAGGATTGTGCTGACACCCGCTGATGCGTAACGATCGAGAATTTCACGAGTGGAAGCCTTAGTTGCGCCGACGGCGGTCAAGTGTCCGATGGTCAAGACTCTCGGGGCCATCCGTTCAACAATTTGGAATGACTTTTCGCGATTGCTACCGCCGGCCCCGTAGGTAACTGAAACGAAATCGGGCGCTGACTCCAAGAGCTCATCGAATGTGGCCCAAAGTTTTTCAACCCCAGCGTCATCTTTCGGTGGGAAAAACTCGTACGAGAGCGAAGGTTCGCTCGATGCACCGCGAGCGGCGAGGACGTCCGAAACCGAGCTAGCTGGAAGTTTCGGGGCAGGGGAGCGAAGCGGGTGAACGGACGGCATTGCTCAAGTATATCGGCCCGATGCCCTTGGTAGACTGGGGGTTCTATGTTTAGCAGCCGCTCCCAAGAACTCCTCGATGCCGTCAAATCACGAGTCGTAGTCGCTGATGGCGCCATGGGAACGATGATTCAGGAGTCGAACCCGACCCTCGCCGATTATGAGAACCTCGAGGGTTGTAACGAGATATTGAACGTTACCCGTCCGGACATCATCGAGAGGATTCACCGGACCTACCTCGAAGCCGGCGCTGAGGCCATCGAAACAAACTCCTTCGGAACCAACTTTCCGAATCTCGCGGACTACGGCATCGAAGACCGCATCGAAGAGTTGGCCGAATCCGCTGCGAAGCTTGCTCGCAAGGTCACCTCGGAATTTGAAGTAGATGGCAGGACACGCTGGGTTCTCGGCTCAATGGGCCCTGGAACCAAGCTGCCCAGCCTTGGACACGAGAAGTTTTCCGTTCTGCGTGACGCATACCAAAAGGCGGCTAGGGGCCTGATTCGAGGCGGTGCGGATGCGATTCTGGTGGAAACCGCACAGGACCTACTCCAGGCCAAATCCGCGATTATCGGCTCAAAACGAGCCATGGTCGAACTTGGAACCAGTGTCCCTATTCTCGTGTCGGTCACCATCGAAACCACTGGCACCATGCTCCTCGGCAGTGAGATTGGCGCGGCTCTAACCGCACTGAGTGCGCTTGGAATTGACGGTATCGGTCTGAATTGCGCCACCGGCCCCACCGAGATGAGCGAGCACGTTCGCTATCTTTCGAAATTCAGCACCTTGCCCCTGGTTGTCATGCCGAATGCCGGCCTGCCGGTGCTTGGCCCGAATGGAGCTACATACCCGCTTACTCCCGATGAATTGGCAACCGCGCACCTGCAATTCGTGAGCGAGTACGGTGTCGGCCTCGTCGGTGGTTGCTGCGGAACCACACCGGCACACATCGCGGCCTTGGCTGAAGCCGTTCGTGGCAAGAGCCCAAGCCACCCAACTGTAACGATTGAACCTGGTCTCGCGAGCCTCTATCAACACCAGCCGTTTGACCAGACGATGACCTATCTATCAATTGGCGAGCGAACCAACGCCAACGGATCGAAGGCTTTCCGCGAAGCCATGCTTGCCGAAAACTGGGAAGAGTGCCTCGAAATTGCTAAGTCTCAGACTCGTGAGGGCGCGCACCTACTCGATGTCTGTGTCGACTACGTCGGTCGTGATGGCGCCAAAGATGCTCGTGAACTGGTGAGCCGCCTGGCGACCTCGACAACGCTGCCGCTGGTCCTCGATTCAACCGAACCAGCGGTTATCGAGGCCGGCCTGGAATGCATGGGTGGCCGCGCGATGGTCAACTCTGTGAACTATGAGGACGGCGACGGCCCAAACTCACGCTTTGCACGGATGATGCCAATCGTGAAGGAGCATGGTGCGGCAGTTGTCGCGCTTACCATCGACGAAGAGGGGCAAGCGCGAACCGCGGACACCAAGTTTGCTATCGCGTCCCGTCTGATTAAGGACCTGACCGGCAACTGGGGAATGAACCTGGTCGACATTACCGTGGATGCGCTAACCTTCCCGATTGCAACCGGACAGGATGAAACGCGCAGGGACGGCATCGAAACCATCGAGGCAATCCGTCGAATTCACGAGGCCTACCCAGGCGTCCAGTCAACATTGGGCGTATCAAACATTTCATTCGGCCTAAGCCCAGCTGCACGCCATGTCCTGAACAGCGTTTTCTTGCACGAGTGCGTTAAGGTCGGTCTGACATCGGCCATCGTGCACGCGGCTCGCATTATGCCGCTAAGCCAAATTCCAGAGCATCAGCTGCAGGCGGCCCTGGATTTGATTTATGACCGCCGCGAATACGACGCCGACGGTAATGTCACATTTGACCCGCTAACTAGGTTTTTGGATGTCTTTAGCGGAGTCGACGCGGCGAGTGCGCGACAGTCTCGCGCTGAAGAATTGGCTGCTCTGCCACTTGCAGAGCGTCTCCAACGTCGAATCATCGATGGTGAGAAAAAGGGCCTTGAGGCTGATTTAGATGAGGCCCTAGCGGTCGGTATGAAGGGCATGGAGATCATCAATGATCACCTGCTTGCCGGCATGCAGGTGGTTGGCGACCTATTCGGTCGTGGCGAGATGCAGCTCCCATTCGTTTTGCAATCGGCTGAGGTTATGAAAACCGCGGTAGCTCATCTCGAGCCACACCTCGAAAAGTCAGCAGACTCCGGCAAGGGCAAAATACTGCTTGCCACGGTGCGCGGTGACGTCCACGACATTGGCAAGAACCTGGTCGACATCATCCTGAGCAACAACGGCTTCGACACCGTCAACATCGGCATCAAGCAGCCAATCAACGAGATTCTCCGCGCGGCCGAAGAACACAATGTCGATGTGATTGGCATGTCTGGTCTGCTCGTGAAATCGACTCAGATCATGAAGGAAAACCTCGAAGAGATGAACCTTCGCGGGGTTGCCAAACGCTGGCCGGTAATTCTCGGTGGTGCAGCCCTGACGCGAGCGTTCGTCGAGCAGGATTTGGCTGAAATCTTTGAGGGTGAGGTGCGTTACGCCCGCGATGCGTTCGAGGGACTCAAACTGATGGATGCGCTCGTGCGCATCAAGCGCGGCGACACCACCGTTGAACTGCCTCCCTTGAAGAAACGTTTGGTCGAACCAGGCAGCAAGTTGATTCGCACCGAACCGGATGCGATGCCTAAACGCAGCGATGTGGCGGTTGACAATCGCATCCCGACGCCACCGTTCTTCGGCACGCGCGTGATCAAAGGAATCCCGCTGCGCGATTACGCGGCTTTCTTGGATGAGCGTGCGACCTTCATGGGTCAGTGGGGTCTCAAGCCAGGCCGCGGCGATTCGGGAGCCAGCTATGAACAGCTGGTCGAGACCGAGGGGCGCCCACGACTGCGGTCTTGGCTCGAGCGCATCCAAACCGATTCGCTTCTAGAGGCAGCGGTGGTCTACGGGTACTTCCCAGCGGTTTCCGACGGCGATGACCTGGTAATCCTGCATCACGGCGCCGAAGGCCTCGGTGGCGTGCCGGCCTTCGATGGTGGTAGCGGGGGAGAACCCGGAACCGAGCGGATGCGCTTCACGTTCCCGCGTCAGTCGCGCGATCGCCATCTCTGCCTCAGCGACTTCATCGCCGATAAAGACTCGGGTCGCGTGGATGTGATTCCGTTCCAGCTCGTCACGATGGGTAACCGGGTTTCGGAGGCGGCTAATGAACTCTATGCCCGCAATGAATATCGTGAATATCTTGAACTTCATGGGCTCTCGGTTCAGCTCACCGAAGCCTTGGCAGAGTTTTGGCACGCACGCATCCGTGAAGAATTAGGTTTTGATGCCGAAGACCCCGCTGACGTAGACGGATTGTTCAAGCTCGAATACCGTGGCGCGCGATACTCGTTCGGCTACCCGGCTTGCCCTTCGCTCGAGGACCGCATCAAACTCGTGCAACTCCTGAAGCCGGAGGTAATCGGCGTCACGCTCAGCGAAGAACTGCAGCTGCACCCTGAGCAGTCCACCGACGCGATGGTGTTGCACCATCCCGAGGCCAAGTACTTCTCGGTTTAGTCTCGAAGCAAATGATCAGGTCACCTCAGCAGTTGGCGTCAGCTGCCAAATCCCGTGGCATTCGGCGAGAGCTCGAAGTGCTTGACACGGTAACGCGGTTCTGGGAGTACCCAGCCGAATCAGCTTGGGCGAACGGCGCAAATCCGACTCTGGTCATGATCCACGGCTTTCGCGGCAATCACCACGGCCTCGAGGCGATAGCGGGAGCGCTTACGGACTTCAATGTGTTGATACCGGACCTCCCAGGATTCGGGGAGAGCACTCCATTTGCCGGGCAGCACTCGGTCGCGGCCTACGCGTCTTGGTTGGCTGCCTTCATCGAAAAATTGAGCCTGCAAAATAAAACTCACCTACTCGGTCACAGTTTTGGCAGCATCGTGGTAGCCCACAGTGTTGCCGCTGGCCTTCCAGTCCTGACCCTCACCCTCGAAAATCCCGTGAGTGCACCTGCCCTGAAGGGTCCAAAGGTGTTGCAGACCAAAATTGCTAATGGTTTTTACACTGCAACCGAGAAAATGTCTGCCGCCGGAGCCGAAAGGGCCTTGAAGAGCTGGCCGATGGTTCGAGGGATGAGCATCGTGATGGCCAAGACTCGAAATCCTGGTCTGCGTGCTTGGATTCACCGCCAGCATGACGAAAACTTCAACGATTTCACCGATCGAAGAACGGTTCAAGAGGCATACCGCGCGTCGACCAGCGAGTGTGTGGGCGATTGGGTTGAGAGCATCCACGTCCCGACTCTGGCCATTATTGGCAGCAAGGATGACATCACCTCACCTCGTCAGCAGCGCGGCGTTCTCGCCCGGCTGAGGGTGCCGAATCGCATCGTCGAACATGCTGGAGTTGGTCACCTGACCCACTACGAGGTTCCATTCGAGGTAGCCGAGGACATCCGCCTTTTCATAAGCGGGCTTGACGGCTCCCACCGAGAGGCGTCGTATGGCTCTTGATCGAATCTTTTTTGATGCCCGTTTCATTCGATGGGATCACCACGATGGCATCAGTCGTTTCTCGGCCGGCTTGCTGGACGCCCTAAACCGAAGAATCAAAGTCACCGCGCTTATTCACGACCGGCGCCAACTCTTGAAACTACCCAAAGGGTGTGACTACCTAGTCATCAACGACCCGACCAAGCTTGAAGAAGTCTTCGTCGCGCGCAAATTGAATGCGGCCGGAGCAAGATTTGTTTTCTCGCCAATGCAGACAATGGGTTCCTTTGGGCGTCGATACAAGTTGGTTTTGACGCTGCACGATTTGATCTACTACCGTCACAAAACCCCGCCGAGCGACTTCAGCCCGTTTATTCGAGTGCTTTGGCGGGCTTTCCACCAGTTCTACTGGCCGCAGCGACTAATTCTGAACCGAGCCGATCGAGTTGCGACAGTCTCGAAAACCTCTCGAGAACTAATCGAGAAGTACAAACTGACCAGCAAACCGATTGAGGTCATTTACAACGCTGCGGGCTCCTTCACGAGAGACTATGAGCACCCTGCTCCAAAAAACCGACCTCGAGGTGCCCAGAAACTGGTCTACATGGGTTCTTTCATGGACTACAAAAATGTCGAGGTGTTGGTACGCGGCATGGCGCTGCTGCCGGGTTACGAACTGCACCTGCTGAGCCGAATTTCACCGAAACGCCAACAGGAACTGCAGGCCCTTATTCAACCGAGCGGCGGTTTCGTGTTCTTTCACAATGGTGTTACCGAAGCCGAATATCATGACGTGCTGGATGAATCAATCGCTCTCGTTACCGGCTCGAAAGATGAAGGCTTTGGAATCCCTCTGGTCGAATCCATGGCTCGCGGAGTCCCCGTGGTTGTCAGCAACATCGACATTTTTGAAGAGATTGGCGGTGATGCCGCACTGTTCTTTGATCAGGATTCGCCCGATGCTTTCGCGGCGGCAGTTCAAAAACTCGAATCAAATCCCGAATGGACGCGGCGCTCAGAACTCAGCCGGAAGCAAGCCGCGAAGTTTAACTGGGAGGCCAGCGCCGGAGAGCTACTGCGAATTGCTCGCGAACTCGCCAACTAGAAAGCAGGACTAGGAAAGTGGTTGCGGGGCGTATTCAACCAAATGCCAGCCTTGTTCCGCGGTATGAGCGAATCGGTTGAGGCAGGCATTCGAAATTCTTTCGCCAGCCGGTGGCAGAGTTCCAAAACTGACGCTGCTCAAGACTTGACGAATGAGAGCTCCGTGGGAAACAGCCAACACTCGCGCGCCAGCGTAGGTCGTGGCCAAGGTTTCGAGCAGTAGGCCGGTTCGAATCTCCAAATCCTTCAGGCTTTCGGCGCCATCGGCCAACGTTTCACCAAAATTGTTCTTCCACTCGGCATGTGTCATGCCCTCCGCCTTGCCGAAGCTCCGCTCTAACAGAAGCGGCTCAATCTCGAGCGCCGTTTTTTCAAACCCTGCAATCTCGGCGACGATCTCGGCGGTCTGCCTGGCTCTCGAAAGAGGCGAAGTGAGGATCACATCCCAATCTGCACGATTGATGCGCATGGCAGCCGCTCGAGCTTGGGCTATTCCCGTTTCATTCATCGGGATGTCGGTCACGCCCTGAAGTCGAAAATCGATGTTCCAGTCAGTTTGACCATGCCTGAGCAAACCCAAAACAGTGCGGTCAGTCATTGAGCAGCCGATCAAGGGCCAGTGAGGTGTTGGCCTCGATCTTGGCCAGCGCTAAATGGTCACCCTTGGTGGCTCCCAAATTGACAATCACAACTGGTTTTGAGGCTCGATTCGCTCGCTTCACAAACCGAAGCCCCGAATTCACACTCAGCGACGTGCCGGCTACTAGCAGGGCATCCGCTTCATCGAGTTTTTGCATCGCCAATTCGGCGATGGCGCCCGGAACCTGTTCACCGAAGAAGACCACGTCAGGCTTCAAAATGCCTCCGCACCCGGCACAGTTTGGAATCAAGAATCCCTCGTATGCGGCAATCTCGGCATCGCCATCGGGAGTGAACTCGAAATTGTCATCCTTCGAAACACTGGGATTCAACTTGGTGAGAATGCCATCCATCTCGGCGCGCGAGATGATCTGACCGCAACTCATGCACTTGACCCGGTCCAATCGCCCGTGCAAATCGATGACGTTTTTACTTCCCGCTGCCTGGTGAAGCGCATCCACGTTCTGGGTCACAATCTGAGAAACCCGCCCGGATCGCTCTGCGGCGGCAATTGCGAGATGACCCCGATTGGGGTGAGCCTGAGCGATGCGACTCCAGCCGACAAAACTTCGTGCCCAGTAACGAATTCTGGCTTGCTCGCTACTCATGAAGAGGTCGAAAGTCATGGGGTGTTTGGCCACTCGTCCGGCACCGCGGTAATCAGGAATTCCAGAGTCGGTTGAAATGCCGGCTCCCGTCAGCACGAAAACGCTTTTGCCGACCAGGTGTTCCCTTGCGGCTTCAAGCGCGTAGCTGGCCGCTGCGCCGAGCGAATCTCTCTCTGACATCTCCACAAGTTTAACCGCCAGCACAGACATGAAAGATTCTTGCGGAGCCGGGTCGACAGAAACAAAAAAATCCCAGCACGTGACTGGGATTTTTGCTGGTGTCCGAAGGGGGACTTGAACCCCCACCCTCTAACGAGGACTAGCACCTCAAGCTAGCGCGTCTGCCATTCCGCCACCCGGACAGGTGATCGAATCTTGCTGTGGGCAACAAGAGCAACGAGGGTTTACATTACCAGAATTTGCCAAGACTTGCCACCAGCCGGCCAGGGCAATCGAATCACCGAATTTGTCGCGCAAAATCTCGACACCTGATGTAATTTGGGCGTATGGCAGTAGAACCGCGCGCAGCGTTAAACCAATTCACAGCAGCTCTCGAACGGCATTTTGAGGCCGTGGCGAGCCGCAGCGGGTCCGAAGACTCCAACGTCGAAGCCGCTTACGATCACCTACTGGATGCGTTCTTGGACTACGAAGAAGCTCTGTCCGAGAAGTATGAGGAATACCTGCCGTTCGTCCAGGAAGATTTTGACGAGTGAATTTCTTCGATGCCGTGATCCTGGGAATCGTCCAGGGTCTCACTGAGTTTTTGCCGATCTCCTCAAGCGCTCACGTGCAACTGTTTCAGCAGCTGCTCGGACTCGGAAGCATGAGCAAGCCTGAGCTGACCGCCTTTATTGCAACCATCCAGCTCGGAACCGAAGCCGCGGTGCTACTTTTTTTCTTCAAAGACATCATCCGAATCGGCAGTTCATGGTTTGCCGGGCTTCGTTCAGCCGAATCGCGTAACCGCGACTACAAGATGGGCTGGCTAGTGATCATAGGCTCATTGCCAGTGGTGGTAGTCGGGCTCGCCTTCAAGGATTTGATTGAAAACCAACTGCGCAGCCTCTGGGTTGCCGGTGCCATGCTGATTATTTTTGGCCTTGCCCTTGGCGCAGCAGAAGCTTTTGGACGCAGGGCGAAACCGATCGAAGAACTTGGTTATCGAGACGGAGTTATGTTTGGTCTCGGTCAGGCATTGGCCGTTATTCCGGGTGTCTCGCGAAGCGGCGGCACTATTACTGTTGGCTTACTCCTCGGTTACACCAGAGAAGCAGCCGCTCGATACAGCTTCCTGTTGGCGATTCCGGCGGTGTTGGCCAGTGGCCTTTACGAATTTGCCAAGTCTGTTGGCGACCTCAAAAGCGACCTGCTGCTTGCCACGGGTGTCGGCACGGTTGTGTCCTTCGTCGTTGGTTACGCGGTCATCGCTGGCTTCCTGAAGTACTTGAGCCGCGGTTCATTCATGCCGTTCGTGCTGTACCGAGTGGTTCTCGGCGCAACAATCTTGGGATTGCTGACCTCGGGCACCCTCCAGCCTTAGCGCTGAGTCGGCTAGCGCATACCGATTTGGAGAGTTCTAGTCCTTTTTAGGCGGCTGGTTGTCACGCAGGAATCGCTCGACCTCAGCGGCGAGCGCATCGCCATTAGCCACCTCGGCCTCGTACTCATCCCGAGCCGCTTCGAGCTGCTTTACGTAGTTTGAAAGCTCCTCGTCGCCTTCGCACAGCTCATCCACGGCACGCTCCCACGCGAAGGCTTCTTGCGCAAGCGCCTCATGGCCGAACTCAAGCCCCAGAACCCTTTCGGCCTCAAGGAGGAGCGATAACGAGGCCTTCGAAACAGGGGGAGTGTGCGCGTAGTGCGGAACTGAACCCCAGATCGAAACAGTGGGAATGCCTGCGCTTTCCAGCGCTAGACCTAGAACGCTCAGGATGCCAACGGGACCCTCGTAATCGCTCTTCTCGTAGCCGAATTCGGCACGCAGTGCCTGATTTTGGGAGGTGATTGTCGTGGCAATCGGTCTGGTGTGCGGCACGTCGGCCAATAGCGCGCCTAAGAACACCACGGCGTCTATTTCGCGATCTTCAACCATCTCGAGCACCTCGGCAGCAAAAGCCTTCCAGCGTCTCGAAGGTTCGACACCTAGCAGAACGTGTACGCGAGCTTTAGTCGGTTGTTCCTGAACAACATCGATTCCGGGTGCGTAGAACTCGGTGGTCGGCCACGCAAGCTGCCGGTTGCCCTGATCATCAAAAGAAACCATCGGCCGAGAAAACTGAAAGTCGTAGTAATCCTCGGGGTCCACAGCGGCGACAACATCCGAGTTCAGTTCACGCGCGATGACCTTTGCTGCTCCGCTAGCAGCTTCACCGGCATCGTTCCAACCCTCAAAGGCCACGATCAGGACTCGACCAGACTGCAATTGACTCAAAACTGTTCCTCCAACTTGAATTACCAGCCTAACGGCAGGCGACTTTGCCACTCGGCAGCGGTAAACTCGGAGGCATAATGCAGCAGCCCGCGGCCGTTCTCTGGGATATGGATGGCACCCTCATCGACTCAGAGCACTATTGGCTCTCGAGTGAGAAAAACCTAGCTGCTGAACACGGGGCGAACTGGTCTGAAAAAGATGGGCTCGATCTGGTCGGGATGAGCCTTTACGAGTCGACCCTCCTCATCAAGGAACGCATCGGCTCTTCCATGGAGCCTGAAGCAATCATCGAGCGGCTGACCAATGACGTCGTCGGTCACCTCAACCGGCATGTGCCGTGGCGGCCCGGCGCACGCGAACTTCTGCAGGACCTTCGAGCGCAAGGCATTCGCACCGCGCTGGTGACCATGTCGCTCAATCGGATGGCGATGTCGGTTGTCGACGCACTCGGCGCAGACTTCGGGCCATTAGGCCCATTCGATGTCGTCATCGGCGGCGACAACGTTGAGCGCGGCAAGCCGCATCCGGATCCGTATCTGAAGGCTGCAGACATACTGGGAGTTGCAATCGAAGACTGCATAGCCATCGAAGACTCTCTAAATGGCCTACTCTCGGCGGAAAGCTCAGGAGCAAAAGCCATCGGCGTGCCAAACGTCGTGGATTTACCTCCAAAGCCTGGACGACACATCTGGCCAACCCTTGAAGGCGTCACCGCCTCACACTTAGTTCGATTTTTCAACACAGGAGAACGCCCATGACCGCTGAACAGAACTGGTCACTTCCAACAGGTCCTTTTCGGGTCGGCGACCGCGTACAACTGACCGGACCTAAGGGGCGTCTAGCAACGATCACTCTAAGTCCAGGTGGTCGCTACGGGACTCATCGTGGCGATGTAATGCACGACGACATAATCGGTCAGCCAGAAGGTTCGGTCATCCTGAATCAGCAGGGCATCGAGTACCTTGCATTTCGCCCTTTACTTGCCGACTTTGTTCTGAGCATGCCTCGCGGTGCCGCGATTGTTTATCCAAAAGATTCGGCACAAATCGTGACTTATGGCGATATTTTTCCCGGCGCGCGGGTGGTTGAGGCGGGAGTCGGTAGCGGTGCCCTGAGCATGTTTTTGCTTCGCGCCATCGGCCCAAGTGGACGTTTAGACTCCTTCGAACGTCGCCCAGAATTTGCTGAAATCGCCGAGGCGAATGTTCGAACCAACTTCGGTGTTAAACCTGAGAATTGGTCGATTCACCTTGGAGATCTTCAGGACGAGCTCCCGAAGAAATGTTCGCCCGCGAGTGTCGACCGAGTGGTTCTTGACATGCTTGCGCCGTGGGAATGCATCGAAGAATCGGCCGAAGCGCTTGTTCCGGGCGGTGTGCTGATTGCGTATGTGGCAACTGTCACTCAGCTTTCACGTTTTACCGAGGCTCTGAGGGAGTCTGAACTTTTTGCCGAACCGGTGGCTTGGGAATCGATGGTTCGCGACTGGCACCTGCAAGGCCTAGCGGTTCGACCGGAACATCGCATGATTGCGCACACTGCCTTTTTGGTCATGGCTCGCCGAATGGCACCGGGTGCAGTGATGCCGAATTTCAAGACTCGTAATAAACCGGAATTTACTGACGAAGACCTTTCCGCCTGGAATCCCGAGCACATGGGTCAAAAGAAAATTAGCGAGAAGAAATTGCGCAAGAGCATTCGCAGCGCCACGGCGGCCGCTGACGCGAGGGCTCAGGGTTCTGTCAGCGATGACGAGTAAACTAAACCAAAATCTAAGTAAAGGTCCCGATTCAGTGCGTAAATTTCTTGCCGCAGCAGCTGCCGCAATTTCAATGTTTGGCCTCTCAGGTTGCTCGGCTCTCTCAGCCCCAACCCTGGAGTCAGATGTAGCCGCCATCAAACCTGCTTGCGAGCAATTCACCACGGGGGATGCCGCTTCGAAAATCACCGTAACTCCGGTTACCGGTGGAGCGCCGACGGTCAACATTCCTAGCGGAATTTCGTCCGACAAGATTGAAACCAAGGTGGTTTCAGAGGGCAAGGGCATCAAGTTCACCGGCAATCAACTGGTAACCCTCGAATACATCGGCCTAAATGCCGGAACCAACAAAGCATTCCAGACCTCGAAGTTCGATGGCTCTGACATGGCAAGCGAATACATCAAAGCAGGTTCGCAGCTTGACTTCTGTCACGCCCTCTCGGGTGTCCGCGAAGGCTCAACCGTAGCCGTGTTCATTCCAGCCCAGATCGCCCACAACGGCAAGGGAATCACCGAACTAGGTGTTGGCAAGACCGATGCGATTGTTTTCGTTTTCAAGCTCGTGAAGGTGTATCTGCCCCGCGCTATCGGCTCAGAACAGCCTCAGCAGGCCGGTTTCCCATCGGTGGTCCGTGCCGTGTCGGGCCAACCGGGAGTCACCTTCTTGAAGACCGAAGCACCGACTACGCAAAAGACCGCGGTTCTGATCCAGGGTCACGGCGAGCCACTAAAGCTTGGTCAAGCGATTACCGTGCACTACACGGGTTTCGTTTGGTCAACCAAGGTGAAGTTCGACTCGAGCTGGGACAACGGCCAGCCTGCCCAATTCAAATTGGACTCGGCTTCGCTCATCCCTGGCTTCGTTGATGCCTTGAAGGGGCAGCGAATCGGATCGCAGATCATCACGGTTATCCCTCCTGACAAGGCCTATGGGGCCCAGGCTCAGCAGCAGATTCCTGCGAATTCGACTCTTATTTTCGTTATCGACATTCTCGGAGCCACCGACGCTAAATAGTCGGCGGGTCGCATCGAACCTAATGGGGGAGCAAGATGGTTGAGCGGCAGAAGTACGACGCTGCGGGGCGCTTGTTCAGCATCCTCGCTGCACTTCTGTTGGCTGGCGACCGCGGGTTGACCAAGGCAGAACTGTTCCAGGTCGTTGAGGCATACGCCAACGATCGAGCAGACGGAATTGACCCTGATGCGCTGGAAAAGAAGTTCGATCGCGACAAAAACCATCTGAGAGACAACGGCTTCAGCCTGACTATTCGATCTATCGATGACGACGAACGTTACGTGATTCCGCAAAAGAATTTTGCGTTTCCGGAACTACTCGAACTCTCACCACGACAGATTCAATTGCTAAACATCGCATCGGAAATTTGGGCCCAGAGTGCCTTTTCGAGTGATGCTGGTCGTGCCGCTATTCGCCTTCGAGGCCTGGGGTTTTCTACCAGTACTGACAGCCTCATGAATGTCGCACCGCGCATCCAGGTTCATGACCCGGCCTTTATGTCGCTGGCCGACGCGATCACAAACCACTACGTGGTCGAGTTTCAATACCGCAAACCGGGTGTCGCCGGTCACGAACGACGCGAGGTCGAACCTTGGGCGTTGAAGAACATCCAGTCGCAGTGGTTGCTGCAATGCTTCGATCGGGACCGACAAGAGGTTCGAAACTTCCTACTGAAGCGGATAGTCTCATCGGTCAAACCGGTGCTTGAGGCAGGTTCTGAGAAGCCGATCGAGTTCGACGGGCCGAGTCAGGAACAGCTTGACCTTGCGGCAGAAGATTTGAGGGCAATCACTGCAGCACAAGTCGCCGTAATCTCTGTTCGAAACGGCAGCGAGGCGTGGTTCCACTTCACCGAGGACTCATCCGGAGCATCTGAAACAACTGACAAGGCTGAATGGATTGAGCGCAGTTTGAACTACATGGACGCACATCTGCTAGCTGAGGAGATTCGCAGCTACGGCCCCGATATTCGCGTCATTGAACCGTCGCACCTTGCGGATATCGTTCGTGCTGGATTTGAGCAGGTGATTGCCGACCATGCCTAAACTGACTGGCTTTGACAATGTTGACCGCTTCAATCTGACTATTAGCCTGATTGCCTATCTTTACAACAGCCAGCGCGACGTGCCGGTGGCCGAAGCAGCAGAGCACTTCAAGTGCACGGCAAAGGATATTCGCAGAGCTGCCGCAGACATCAATCGCGTAACCCCAAATGTCGGTCCGATGGAAAACGGCATGGCTCTTCTTGACCTGGATGCGCTCGAGGAAGACGTTCTTTCGATCATTGCTGCGGATTACCTAACCGAGGTTCCCAAAATCTCGGTTCGTCAAGCGGCAGCGTTGGTTTCCGGACTTTCGTATCTGGCGACGATGCCGGGCTTTGAGGGCGACCCCGAATTGGCGGCGTTGATGGACCTGCTGGCCGAGAACCAGTCGCAGGCCACGAGTCTTCTGAAGGTCGATGAAGTAGAACCTGACCCCGACGTGAGCACCATTCGTCAGGCGATTCTCGAGGGCAAGCGCATCCGCTGCGACTATCACAGCCAGTCCGGAAATCGAAGAGTCCGCGAGTTAGAACCCATTCGTCTCGATCCAAGACCCGATAACTGGTACTTGCGAGCCTGGTGCCCTGAAGCCCAAGAGATTCGAACCTTCCGACTCGACCGGATGCGCGATGCGCAGATTATCGATACCCCGATTAGCGATGTGGCCAGAAATGAAGCGGCCCTAGAGGACGCGCTCTACGTCTCGAAAGAGACCGACACCGAGGTAACCCTCGAGGTAGACCCAGAGGCATACCGCTTGATTGGCGAAAGCTCCGCGGTTGAAGAGATGGTTGCCAAGGGTAATAATCCCGGCACGGTTCGAGCCACCATTCGCGTCGGTTACCTCCCGAATATCGGCCACCTCGTGGCTCGATACGGGGGAGCGGCACGTGTAGTGGCCCCGGAAGAGGCTAAGGCCTACGTTCGGGCATACGCGGAAGCTGCGCTGGGCCACAATGGCTCAACCACAGGGGTAGAGGCCGAGTAGTGGGCTTCTGGTTTTGGTTTTGGATCTGGCTAGGCTTGGGATTCCTTTCGCTAGCAGTTTTCGCCTGGATAGGCTGGGAACTCTTCACAAAGGTCACTCCGATTTTTGACCAACTAAAAGTCAGCTCGGAATACGTCAAACCGCTACTATCCGCCCTGGAGAAGCCTGTCAATTACGCAGCCCCGACCAGTGCCCTCGACTCAGATCCTGAAGCCGTGTTCGCGGAGCGCGCATCGGTGGTTCGTCACAATCGGGACCGCACCAAAGCCCGAGAGCGTAGGCTTATAAGGTCACTTCTTGACATCGATGTAAACGAAAGCAGGTTCACGAATGCGCCTTGAAGGTTGGCACCTAATTATCGTCGTGGTGATTGCGCTGGTTCTGTTCGGTGGAGCAAAACTTCCAAGCATTGCGAAAAACCTCGGACAATCGATGCGCGTCTTCCGTAAAGAGATGAAGACCCTGAATGACGAGAAAGCCGCCGAGAAGGCTGAGCAGGCCGCCAAGTCGCCTGCTGCTAACTCAAATTCGGCTGACGAAGACAAGTAAGCCGCGCTCGTATCGCGCAATTTCTCAAAACCTCACTTGATGGCAAGATCGCGCAACTCTGAAAGAAAGATGAGCCTTGGAGCTCACCTTATTGAACTGCGCAACCGGCTTTTTTGGTCAGCCGTTTTCGTAACGGCCGGATCGATAGTCGGTTGGGTCCTTTTCGATCAAGTATTCGCTGTACTACAAAAACCCATTGTGGCGATTTCTGAATCGAAACACATCGACGCCACCATCAACTTTGGCACTGTCGTCGGTGCGTTTGATACGCGTATTCAGGTCTCGATTTTCTTGGGTGTGCTTTTGGCCAGCCCTTTTTGGCTCTATCACTTCTGGGCATTTATCACTCCCGGACTCAAGTCGCGCGAGCGTAAATACACTTTCTCGTTCTTAGGAATCGCAACTCCGCTGTTCGCCGCCGGTGTTTACCTAGCTTGGGTTTCCATTCCGCAATTTGTGACTTCGTTGCTTTCGTTCACGCCGGAAGGTGCGGCGAACGTAATCAACGCCAACGAGTACATGCTCTTCATCATCAGAATTTTGGTGGTCTTCGGTCTAGCTTTTGTGCTACCCGTTGCGCTGGTAGTGCTCAATTTTGCGGGTGTTATGAGCGCCAAGACCATTCTCAAGGGCTGGCGACTCGCGGTGTTTCTCATCGCGGTCATTGCAGCCCTGGCGACTCCAGTCTCTGACCCAATGTCGATGTTTCTGCTGATGATTCCGTTGATCGCGCTCTACTACGTGGCGGCCGGGGTTGCGGCCCTGCGCGATAAGGCGACCGCACGTAGGCGGGCGCTAGCCGAGGCGGCGATCGAAGCTGAATTGGCCGCCCCGAGCGCTTCGGTTGCGAACCCGTTGGTCGAGTGATCTGAAGTGACCGAAAAAGAGCTCAGTGCCGCTGAGCGATTCAGACTCGCGAAAATCCGCCGGGACACCCCCGCGTTGGATGACTTCACCAGCCTTCTCAAATATCCTCTCGACCCTTTTCAGGAGCAAGCGTGTCGAGAACTTGCAAGTGGCAAGGGGGTTTTGGTCGCTGCTCCAACTGGAGCAGGAAAGACGGTTATCGGCGAATTCGCCATCCATCTAGCCATTGCCAAGGATCTAAAAGTCTTCTACACCACGCCGATAAAGGCTCTCAGTAACCAAAAATATGCGGAATTGGTGGCGCGCTATGGCGCCGACCGAGTTGGCCTGCTAACTGGGGACACGAATCAGAATGGCGACGCTCAAATCGTGGTGATGACCACCGAGGTTCTGCGAAACATGATCTACGCGAACAGCGACGCTCTGATAAGTCTCGGTTACGTCGTCATGGATGAGGTTCACTACCTCGCCGATCGCTTCCGTGGCGCCGTTTGGGAAGAGGTAATTCTCCACCTGCCGCGTGACGTCAAGATTGTGTCGCTAAGCGCTACCGTGTCCAACGCCGAGGAATTTGGGGCTTGGTTGGATGAGGTGCGCGGCGACACGGCGATTGTGGTTAGCGAGATTCGTCCGGTCCCTCTGGTGCAACACGTGCTGTTTGGCAATGAATTGATGGATTTGTTCGAGGGCAGTGGCAAGAATCAGCGAGTAAACGCCGAATTGGTGCACAAACACGCGACGAAACTCCGGCAACCGATCAACAAACCGACCAGGGGCAGAAGAGGCTTTCCGGGTCGTCCAGACCTCGCCCGAATCGAAAAACTGACCAAACCCGAAGTTGTCGATATTCTCGACGACGAAGATCTGTTGCCAGCCATTTTCTTCATCTTCTCGCGGGCTGGTTGCGAGGCTGCGGTTCGTGCTTGCACGAGCGGAGGCATTCGACTCACCACCACGGAAGAAAAGCAAGAGATCCGCAGAGTGGTTGAAGAAAAAACCTATTCAATTGCCGACGAAGACCTCAACACACTGGGTTATTTCGAGTGGCTGGCCGCACTCGAAAGGGGAGTGGCAGCTCACCACGCGGGTATGCTCCCGGCGTTTAAAGAAGTGGTCGAGGAACTATTTCTCAGAAAACTCGTGAAGGTGGTCTTCGCGACCGAAACCCTTGCGCTCGGTATCAACATGCCAGCCAGAACGGTCGTGCTCGAACGCTTGGACAAGTTCAATGGCGAGGGACGCGTCCAAATCACTCCGGGAGAGTACACCCAGTTGACCGGTCGGGCGGGACGAAGAGGTATCGACACCATCGGCCACTCGGTCATCCAGTGGGTCGGCAATCTTGATCCGGCATCGGTAGCTGGCTTGGCTAGCAAGCGCACATACCCACTGATTAGCCCTTTCAAGCCGACCTACAACATGTCAATCAACCTGCTGGAGGCTTTCGGCCGCGAACGTGCCCGCGAAGTTCTAGAAACTTCGTTTGCTCAGTTTCAGGCCGACCGTTCCGTGGTTGGGCTGGCGAAGGGGATTCGCGAGAAGCAGGTTTCGCTTGACGGTTACGCGCAGGCCATGAAATGCCACCTCGGAGATTTCAGCCAGTATGCCTCCATGCGACGCGAAATCAGCGATCTCGAACGGGTTCTCGCGAATAACAGGGTGCGGGCCGAACGCGGAAAAGACATCCGCCAGTCCAAGGGACGCGCCGCGCAAGAGCAGAGGATTGCCCAGCTAAAACGGCAGCTCAAACAACACGCTTGCCATTCATGCACCGACCGAGAAGCACACGCGCGCTGGGGCGAGCGCTGGCACAAGCTCAATCGTGAACTTGAGGCAACTCTGTCTCAAATCGAAGGTCGCACAAACCAAGTTGCACGCACATTTGACCGCATCTGCGACCTGCTGCAAACCATCGGTTACGTAGCCGAGGAGCCTGACGGAGACCTGATTGTTCTCGAACCCGGCAAGAAACTGGGGCGAATTTACGGCGAGCGCGACCTTTTGGTTTCGGAGGCGCTTCGAGAACAACTCTGGGCAAAATTGGATCCAGCCGGACTGGCAGCGATGGCGGCCGTTCTGGTTTATGAGGCAAGACGGGACGAGGATTTCGAACCGAGGTTACCGAAGGGCGAATTCAGTCAGATTCTGAGCAACACGGTTGACCTCTGGCATGACCTGGACCATCTTGCGAAGCAACACCGTCTTCCGACATCACCCCCGTTGGATCCGGGCATCGCATACGCCATTTATCGTTGGGCAACCGGTGCGTCACTGGATACCGTTCTTGACTTAGCAGACTTGCTAGCTGGCGATTTCATTCGCTGGTGCAAGCAAATCATCGACCTTTTGGACCAGATGGTTCAGGTTGGTGACGACAAACTCGCGGGTGTGGCCAAAGAAGCTATCGACAAGGTGAAGCGCGGTATCGTCGCGTACTCGTTCTATGGCTAGTCGGATGAGATTTTTACGATCGATTGGGTCGCTACTCTTCGCCTTGGCGGCGGGAGCAGCGTCGGGATTGGCGTATCCAAGATTCAATCTCTGGCCAATGATATTCGTCTCGGTTGCCGCCATCTTTTGGCTCCTTCGGGCACGGGGTTTGCTTCGTTCGGCCATGCTTGGTTTTGTCGCCGGTCAGGGTTTCTACCTGTCGCAGATTTACTGGATTAGCCAATATCTGGGCCCAGTGCCGCTCATTGCTCTGGCAACGCTCGAAGCCTTGATCTTTGCCCTAGGGGCAGTTGCGATTACCCTCAGCTGGAGGCTGATTGAGCAACTGGCACCGGCAGCGAAACTTTGGCTAGCGGCTCCCATGCTCGCTACCGTGTGGGTCGCACGCGAGTGGGTGAGCATTAACTGGCCTTACGGAGGGTTTCCCTGGTCGCGATTGGCGATGAGCCAATCGGATTCGCCGCTAGCAAAGTGGGCTTACCTCGGTGGGCTCCCACTACTTAGTTGGGTCGCGGCCTGGATCTCGGCAACGCTCGTTCTTTTGTTTATCTCAGCACTGGATTTGCGGCGGACCCGGATCACTCAAAAAGAGCGGCTAGGACGGCGGCTGGTTGGTTCCCAAGCCGTGCGCTTGGCCGGCCTAATCACCGTTTTCGCCATCGCAATGCTCATCCAGCCACCTACCAACGCCGAGCAGGGATCCATGCGAATTGCTGCGGTTCAGGGCAATGCGAACGCGGGTCTATTCGCGAATCCGATTCCGGGCAGCATTCTGCAGAAGCACCTCCAGGCCTCGAGGCTCTTGACAGTCGGGGAGCGGACTGAAAAACCCGACCTGGTGGTCTGGCCTGAAAACAGCTCCGATCTGAATCCTGCAGGTAGCCCAGCGACGGCCCTGAAGTTGAACGATTTCGTGACCAATCAGCTCCAGACACCATTGATTTTGGGAACAATCACTCAGCGGGGCGATCGGTTTTTCAATGAATCTCAGCTCTGGCTCCCTGGCAAGGGGCCGGTCGATTACTACGCGAAGAAGCGCCCAGTGCCTTTTGCCGAATTCGTGCCGGATCGCGACTTTTGGTACGCGCTAGCACCAGACCTGATTGGGCTCATTTCGCACGGTTACGACTTCGGCACTCGCGATGGAATTTACCAAGTGGCCGAGTCACGGGTCGGCGTCAACATCTGCTTCGAAATCGCCGTGGATGAGTTGAATCGCGACCTGGTCTCAGGAGGCGCGGAGGTCATCATTTCGCAAACGAATAACAGTGACTTCGGCTACAGCGATGAGACTTTCCAGCAGGCTGCCATTGCTCGCCTTCGAGCGATCGAAACGGGACGCGTAGTGATCAATGACTCGACAGTTGGCGTGACGGCCGCCTTCGCGCCGAACGGCAAAATTCTCGCTTCTGTCGAGCCTTTCAAACCCGGTGCAATCACGGTGGCCGTTCCACTTAGATCGTCTCAAACGCCCGCATACTGGTTCGGTCCTGTTTTCACGAATCTGGTGAATTTTCTGGCGCTGACACAGATTGCGCTTGCCCTCAGAGTCACTCTCAAACTCCGCAGAAAGCTTGACCTACCATGAGTTTTCTGGTGATTATGCCGACCTACAACGAGCGCGAGAACCTTGCACATTCGGTGACAGAGCTCCTTCGCCATAACGCGAATGTGGACCTTCTGATAGTCGATGACAACAGCCCCGACGGCACGGGCAAGCTAGCCGAGAAACTGGCCCTTGATGAACCTCGAATTAGCGTTTTGCATCGTGAGAAAAAAGAGGGTTTGGGTCCGGCCTACTTGGCAGGCTTTGCATGGGGACAGTCACGTGGTTACGACTATTTGATTGAAATGGATGCCGATGGCTCCCATCGGGCAGAGGACCTACCCAAGCTCATCGCGGCCTCTGGGCGAGCCGATCTGGTCATTGGCTCACGTTGGATTCCAGGTGGGCGGGTATTGAACTGGCCGCTTCATCGAAGGTTGATCTCGCGCGTGGGCAACATCTACGTCAATCTGATGTTAGGCGCCGGCATCCGCGACATGACTGCGGGATTCAGGATTTACCGTACTGAACTACTCAGCCGACTCAACTTGGAGACGGTTGCGGCGTACGGGTATTCGTTCCAGGTTGAAATGGCTTGGCGTGCCTGCAAAGCAGGCGCGCGGGTAGTTGAGGTACCGATTACCTTCGTCGAGAGGACTCAGGGTCGTTCGAAAATGACCTCGGGAATTGTTATCGAGGCCCTCTGGCTCGTCACCAAGTGGGGACTAGCTCGAAGGCTAAGAAAAGGCTAAGCGACTCTTTCGCTGACCGCTAAAGGTCGGCCTTGCCGGCCGATCGGCGCTCGCGGATGTACTCCAACCGCTCCTGGAGGATCTCCTCTAGTTCCTCACGCGAACGACGCTCCAAAAGCATCTCCCAATGGCTGCGAGGAGTCTTTTCTTCGTGGTTCAGCTCGATGATCTTGCCGTCTTCGACCAGCACACCCTCACCGCCACAGGTTTTGCACTGCCAGGTGTCAGGAAGTTCCGCTTCGGCCGAGAACACGACGCTGGTCTGGTGACCACGCGGGCACTGGTACGAGTGAGTCGAACGTGCCGAATAGGCAACACCGATCTCCGATTCGAGGCTCTGCGCGCCGAGGCGCATACCGCGCATTGTCTGCTGTGACATTTTTCCTCCTGAGCGCCCTTTTGGGGCATGTGTTACCTAAACACATTCGGTGGAAAATTACTTCCCGATAACGAAGGTTTCGCCGTTATCACAGAAGATTCACAAGCCCAGGGCGGGAAGGTCGTCCGAGACTAAGCCGGTAGCACCTAGCGCTAAAAGTCTTTTGGCGGTTTCCTCATCGTTGATCACCCAAAAATGCACGTGAATACCGATTGCGCGCACCGCGTGGATGAATCGTCGGTTGGCGAAATGGATTAGACCATGACGTTGCGGAACCTGGATCGCGTCCACGCCGTGAAGTGCAGACTTCAGGATGCGCAATTGCGCTCTCTGCCCTAACACCGAGCTCATCCAAAAGCCCAGCCAGGCTTTCAGCAGAATCGAACTGCCAGGGCTTGTGGCTACCGCCTCTGAGCGCAACAAGGCTAGAGTGGCCGCCCTTCGACGATCCGAGAATGAAGTGATCAGGACTCGCTCGAAGCTGTTTGTTTCGCGTATTGCCTCGGCTACTGGCTCTATTGCGCCAGGTACCTTGACGTCGATGTTGAACTTCGCTTCGGGAAACCGCTGAAGGGTCTCGAGCAGGGACGAAATCTGCCCTCCAGCGGCCAACTTCATGGCTCGCAGCTCGGCGAAATCGTATTCGGCCACCAACTTGCGCCCCGACGAAAGGGGAGTGGCGCCCACGCGGACAAGATCGTCATCGTGGAACAAGACCGCCACACCGTCTCGGGTTACCTGCGCGTCGGTCTCGATGTGACTCGCGCCTTGGGCTAGCGCCTCACTGAAGGCTGGCCACGTGTTCTCGTCAAAACGCCCACCGGCGGTTGCGCCGCGGTGCGCGAATCGAAAGGGGAGCGGTGCGTCGAAAAAGGGCTTGGCCACAGTTCCATTCTGCCTCGCCTAGTCTTAGAGGATGTTTAGGCATCCGTATTTATCAATCGCGTTGCGATTCATACGCCTGAACGTTGGCCTATTCGTCTACGGCCTCGGTATCTCTCTGATGGTCAAGGCCAACATCGGAATCCCGCCATGGGATGTGCTCGCACAGGGCATCTCGACACAGACCAGCCTAAGTTTCGGTATCTCGCAGGTCCTGGTCTCACTGATTGTGCTCCTGACCTGGATCCCGCTGAAGGTGAAGCCGGGAATTGGAAGCATCCTAAATGCGGTGCTGATTGGTTTGTCGACCGACGTCTGGTTGCCGCTGTTGGGCCAGCCGAGCGGTTTCGTGCTTCAGATTTTGGTTTTCGTTCTAGGTATGTGCGTGGTCGCATTTTGCACCGGCTTGTATATCAGCAGCAATTTCGGAATGGGACCGCGAGACGGCTTGGTTATGGGCACTCGACGTAAATTTGGCTGGCCGGTTTGGCTTATCAGAACCGTGTATGAGTCATTTGTTCTGCTGGTCGGATGGCGCCTGGGTGGTCAAGTTGGACTCGGTACGGTTCTCTTTGCCTTCGGTATCGGCTATCTGATGCAGTTGTCGCTCCGACTCTTCAAGATCGAGAACCGCGGTAAGACTTCAGAGCCAGCCGTTGCCGAGGCGGAAGGCTAGGCATGCAACCGGGTCAACATCGAGAGACCGCGAGAATCCTGCTACACAGTCGGTTCGAGCAGGTTTTTCTGCTTCTGACCCACTTTGATCCTGAAGTGCAGTTGCCACCACGCTGGATTACGCCAGGCGGAGGGATAGACACGGGTGAGAGCATTATCGACGCTGCGGTTCGTGAGCTTTTCGAAGAAACCGGCCTGCGGGTGGATCCCGAAATCTTAGGAGCACCCGTCTGGAGCACGTCGGGTCGCTGGGATTGGGGTGACGGAGTCAACTTCCACACCTACACCGACCATTTCTTCCAACTTGACATAACTTCATTGACCTTGACAGATAAAGGCTTGGAGAGTGGTCTAACGGCAAACGATGCTGATAGGCAGTCACGACACCTCGACGCCGACAGTTTTCAACTAGACAACGCCTTCTGGACCGAAGACGAACATCGAGACGTTCTCGAACATAAGTGGTGGAAGATCATCGAGCTCGTTGAATCGACCGAGCCGATTGGGCCACCCGAATTACCGAACTGGCTTCGGTCTTGGCTCTAGGCCAGTCTTACCTCTATCGCCGATAATGCACATTATGTCAAGTAATGTTTTATTGGCGTTTAGAGCCGTTTGAGTTGTTACCTGTTCCCCTGCGTGGATGCGATTCTCGCCGCATGACCACTCGCCTACGCTGAAAAACTAGAGCTGCGACGCCGCAATCCACTGAGACAGCTTGCTCGATGCGGCTCCCGAATCTAGCGCCTCGAAAGCTCGCTCGATTGCGTTACTGAAACGCTCCTCCAATGAAACCTCGGCTCTCGAGGGGTCTTTCGCCAGCTCGTAGGCAACCACGCCACCGGCGGCGTTCAAAGCCACGATGTCGCGAATCGCATCCATTCGCTCGCCGCGCGCACCCGAGAACAGCGCCCTGGCGATCTCGGCGTTTTCGTGAGCATCGCCGCCGATGAGGTCCTCGAGTTTTGCCGACCCCAAACCCAAGTCACTTGGTGACAGTCGGATTTCGCGAACGACACCGGGCGTCACCTCCCAAACCGTGCTTGGGCCGGTGGTGGTCAATTCGTCGAGTCCATCATCGCCTCTGAACACCAATGCGGTGCGCCCACGAGCAGCTACCTCGGCGGCCATTAGCGGGGCAACCGAGGCGTTTGCTACACCAAGCGAGGTTGCAATCGGCTGCGCTGGGTTAGCCAACGGGCCCAGGAAGTTGAAAGTCGTCGGCACACCTAGCGCTTTGCGCACGGGCGCAACGTGTCGCATAGCTGGGTGGAATACCGGGGCGAAAAAGAAGGTGATGCCAATTTCGCGGAAAATCTCAGCCACACGCTCGGGTGAGAGATCGAGGCGGATGCCAAGTACTTCCAACATCTCGGAGGATCCGGTCTTGCCCGATGCCGAGCGGCTGCCGTGTTTCATCACCGGAATCCCCATCGAGGCGACCAGGATCGCCGCCATGGTCGAGATGTTAACCGTACCCACCATGTCACCGCCGGTACCAACGATGTCGACGGCATTCGAGCCGGTATCCAAGATGACCGAGTGGTCAAGCATGACATCGACCAAACCGGCCAATTCGTCCACCGACTCCCCTTTGCTACGGAGAGCCATCATGAAGGCGCCAACCTGCGATTCGCTAGCCTCACCCGACATAATTTGACGCATTGCCCAGCTCGCCTGCTCACGATTTAGGTCGTTTTTTGCGAGCAAAATGCTCAGAATTTTCGGCCAGGTTAGCGAGAGGTCCATGGGATGAAGTTTAACGCCCAAAAACGCACCGCCACTCCCCTGTTTTTGCCGTTACCAGACCTTTATCAGGGTTAGAATATTGACCATGACGACCATCAGTGCACCTGTCATCAATCGCCCAAGCGCCACCTCGGTTGGCACCATTGTTTGGCTTGGCAGCGAGGTGATGTTCTTTGCCGCGCTGTTTGCGATGTACTTCAGCCTCAAGGCCAACTCCCCTGCTATCTGGGAGCAAGGCACGGGCATCCTGAACGTCCCATTCGCCTTGGTCAACACCATCATCCTGGTGTTGTCATCCTTCACCGCTCAGTTTGGTGTTTTCGCGGCCGAGCGCATGCAGCCACGAGCCACTGGCCTCTCACCGGTCAAGTGGGGCATGGTCGAATGGTTCCTCCTTAGCTACCTGCTGGGTGCCGTATTCGTCGCCGGTCAGGTTTGGGAGTACGCAACCCTGATTTCGGAAGGTGTCGCGCTCAACTCGAACTCGTACGGTAGCGCCTTCTACATCACCACCGGCTTCCACGCTCTGCACGTGACCGGCGGACTCATCGCCTTCCTGCTCGTGATCGGAAAGACTTTCGCGGCCAAGAAGTTTGGTCACTATGAGGCCACAAGCGCAATCGTCGTTTCGTACTACTGGCACTTCGTCGACGTAGTCTGGATCGGCCTGTTCCTAATCGTCTACGTTCTGAAATAACAAGCAAGGAATCATCGAAATGGCATTCATGAAGCGCACCGGTGGCCGCAACAAGCTGGCCGCAGTAATGGTGATTGCTGCAGGTCTTTTGGTCACCGGCGGTGGCTACGCGGTTGCAACCACAGTTGCCAACCCTGGTCAGTCGGCTGAATACACTCAGGCACAGATCGAAGAGGGTAAGAAGCTCTTCGCAGCAAACTGTGCCAGCTGCCACGGCAAGAACGCCGAAGGAACCGGCAACGCGCCTAGCCTCATCGGTGTCGGAGCCGCATCGGTTGATTTCCAGGTTGGTACCGGTCGTATGCCTGGTCAGGCTTCGGGCCCACAGATGTACAAGAAGGACGTCCAGTTCACCCAAGAGCAGATCGATGCGCTAGCCGCATACGTGGCCTCACTGGCTCCTGGACCAGCTGTTCCAGAGGCTCAGTACCTCGAGACCAACGGCAACACCACCCGCGGTGGCGAGCTGTTCCGCATCAACTGTGCAATGTGTCACAACGCTGTGGGTGCCGGTGGCGCTCTGACCGAGGGTAAGTTCGCGCCTGCCCTGACTGGCGTTGAGAGCAAGCACATCTACGAGGCGATGCTTACCGGCCCACAGAACATGCCAGTGTTCAACGACGCAAACCTCACCCCGCAGGACAAAAAAGACATCATCAGTTACCTGAAGTTTGTTGAGAAGAACCCATCAGCCGGTGGGTATGAGCTCGCAAACCTCGGTCCAGTTGTAGAAGGTCTATTCGCTTGGGTCTTCGCTCTGGGCGGCATCATCGCAATCACCATTTGGCTGGGCGCAAAGTCCAACTAAGGCTCGTCAGACACAATTCAAAGAAACAAGGAGTTTCAGTTGAGCAATCAGGGCAAGTCAGTCGCTAAAGCAAGCGCTGAACACGTCTATGACAGCGGTCTGGCGGTAATTCCAGCCGACGCGATCAAGGACCCGGGTCTAGAACCGCACCGCGTTCGCATGACCGACAAGAGCGAGAAGCACGAAAAGGCTGCAGTTCGTCAGGTAGCCGCCCTCTTCATCCTCTCGTTCCTTGGTTCGGCGTTTGCAATCTACGCTTACTACGCCTTCCCTATCGTGGAAGACCTCGGCAGCGTCCGAAACAACACTTTGTTCCTCGGCCTGGGAATCACTCTTGGCCTACTCGGTATCGGAATCGGTGCTGTCCACTGGGCTAAGACGCTTATGCCTGATGCTGAAGTTAGCGAAGAGCGCCACCAGGCTCGCAGCTCAGAAGCCGACCGTGCAGCCGCTATTGAGATCATCAAGTTGGCCGACCAGGAGTCGGGTTTCTCACGTCGCAAGCTGATTCGCCGCAGTCTCTACACCGCACTAGCCGCCTTCCCAATTCCGGCAATCTTCCTGTTTGCCGACCTAGGTAAGGACCAGACCGAGCACCTGCGCCACACCATGTGGAAGTCAGGCACCAAGCTTGTCAAGGACCCAACCGGTGTTCCGATTAAGGCATCCGATGTCACCATCGGCTCAGTCTTCCACGTAATTCCAGAGGGTCTGAACGAGAAGGAAGACAAGCTAGAAGAGAAGGCCAAGGCCGCGGTTCTGCTAGTTCGCCTCGACCCAGCAGATCTCAAAGAGGACCCTGCTCGCAAGGGTTGGTCATATGACGGCATCGTTGCTTACTCAAAGATCTGCACCCACGTGGGTTGCCCGGTAGCTCTCTACGAGCAGCACACCCACCACCTGCTCTGCCCATGCCACCAGTCCACCTTCGACGTAACCGAGCACTGCAAGGTTGTTTTCGGTCCAGCTTCGCGGCCGCTACCTCAGTTGCCGATCACCGTCGACAAGGATGGCTATCTCATCGCGCAGAGCGACTTCACTGAACCTGTCGGCCCTAGCTTCTGGGAGCGCAACAACTAATGAGCACTGCAGTCAAAAAGCCTGGATTCCTGGCAGAACGCGCAAACTACCTTGACGAACGTGTCGGCGTTGCCGGCATCCTGAAGGAATTCGGTCGCAAGGTATTCCCTGACCACTGGTCATTCATGCTCGGCGAAGTTGCGCTGTACAGCTTCCTCGTCCTGCTACTGTCGGGCACCTTCCTGACCTTCTTCTTCCAGCCAGCAATGACTCCGGTTATCTACGACGGCGCCTTTGGGCCGCTGAAGGGCGCCGAGATGTCGGTGGCGTACGAGTCGACCCTGAACATCTCTTTCGAGGTGCGTGGCGGTCTATTGATGCGCCAGGTGCACCACTGGTCGGCTCTGCTGTTCGTGGCAGCAGCAGGTCTTCACATGCTCCGCGTGTTCTTCACAGGCGCGTTCCGCAAGCCACGTGAAATGAACTGGATCGTCGGTGTTGTCCTGTTCGTCCTCGGTATGGCGGGCGGCTTCACCGGTTACTCACTCCCAGATGACCTGCTTTCGGGCAACGGTCTTCGAATCATCGACGGCATGATCAAGGGTGTGCCAATCGCTGGCTCATACATTTCATCGCTGTTGTTCGGTGGTGAGTACCCTGGTACCGCAATTGTGGCTCGCCTTTACGGCTTGCACATCCTGCTGATTCCAGCACTGATTTTGGTGTTCATCGTTGTCCACCTGTTCATGGTTGTCATTCACAAGCACACTCACTACTCGGGCCCAGGTCGCAAGGACACCAACGTTGTTGGCTACCCACTTATGCCTGTGTACGTAGCCAAGGCTGGTGGCTTCTTCTTCATCGTCTTCGGTGTGATCATGCTCGTCGCAGCAACCATCACCATCAACCCGGTTTGGAATTACGGCAGCTACGACCCATCACCTGTTTCGGCTGGTACCCAGCCTGACTGGTACATCGGATGGGCCGATGGCGCGCTTCGCTTGGCTCCAAGCCACCTAGAGACCTACTGGTTCGGTTACACCTGGTCATGGAACATCCTGCTGCCGATCATCGTGCTGCTGGTATTCCTAGTGCTGGTTGGCGCGTACCCATTCATCGAAAAGTGGGTAACCGGCGACGAGCGCGAACACCACGTGCTTGACCGTCCTCGCAATGCTCCGACCCGCACCGCTATCGGCGCAGCCGGTGTCACTTTCTACGCGGTCCTTTGGGCTGGTGCAGCGACTGACCTCTTGGCAACAAACTTCCGTTTGTCGTTGAATCAGGTTCTGACCACCATGCAGATTCTGCTAATCGTCGCACCGTTCATCGCGTTCTTCGTAACCAAGCGCATCTGCCTCTCGCTGCAGCGCAAGGATCAGGCAATCGTTCTGCACGGTCGCGAAACCGGCCGCATCGTTCGCATGCCACATGGCGAATACATCGAAGTGCACGAGCCTCTGGACAAGTACGAGATGTGGAAGCTTGTTGACTTCAAGGACTACAAGCCGACGCTCGCCCGTCCAAACGCTGAGGGCAAGATCACGGTCAGCGCGCGCCTGCGAGCTGCTGTGAGCCGCTTCTACTTCGAGGACCGAATTGCACCTGTAACCGCAGGCGAGTTGGCAGCTGCTCACTCGCACGGTCACGAGGAGCACGCTGCCATCGAGGCACCAAAGGCTGAAAAGGCTCCAGCGAAGAAGGCTGCGGCCAAGAAGCCTGCAGCTAAGAAGGCCTCAGCCAAGAAGTAACACTTCAAACAGAGAAAGGGCCGTGGCTAGACGCTGCGGCCCTTTTCTCATGCTCGCCTACATCGCCAGGCAGCACTAGCCCGGTGTGCGTCGAAAAGACGCCAGGTGGTCAATCTCCAAGAGACCAATGGGCAATAGCTCTCGCGTGTAAAGCCGCCGTTGGAAAGTACGGCGCGCCGACATTTTGCTCAAACATGCTTGGCGTGACCAACTGTTCGATTTCGGTGCAACCTGCAATGATTCCCTGAGCCCCCTGATCGAGTTGCTGACGCATGACGCCGAGCACGAAATCGCGCGACTCGTCCAAAAAACGCCCCTGAACCAGCTCCTGATAGATCACGCGATGAATCTCAGCGCGTTGATCGTTGTCTGGTGTTATCACTCGAAGACCGAACTTGGACTCCAGTCGCTGCCGCAGAAACGGCATCTCCATAGTGAATCGGGTTCCGAACAGTGATACACATTCAAGACCCTTTGCAAGCGCTGCCTCGCCGGTCGCGTCCGCAATATGCAAAAGCGGGACCGTCAGGCGTTGCTCAACCGAATCCGCCACATTGTGCATGGTGTTTGTGCAAATAGCGATCGCTTCGGCGCCGGCAGTTTCTAGGCTAATCGCCGCTGTTGCCAGCAGGTCAGCACACGCTGCCCAATCCCCTGCAGCTTGAAGGGCCTCCACCTCAGCAAAATTGAATGACCGGATGAGCAAGTCGGCCGATGCCGTGCCGCCAAGTCGGTCGGCGATGATCTGATTTATGGCACGCTCATACTCAATTGAGGACTGCCAGGACATGCCACCGAGTAGGCCAATTTTGCGCATGAAGCAAAGTCTATTGGGCGAGGTCGCTTGGGTTACTTGAGTAGGGCTAATCGAGTAGGGCTAATCGAGTAGGGCTAATCGAGTAGGGCTAATCGAGTAGGGCTAGTTGAGTGGGGCCAGTTGAGCCGCAACTATTCACTAGCGCCAGCCCAGGTAAACAAAAGTGCCCCGGCCGAAACCGAGGCACTTTTGCGTTACTGAATGCTAGTGGGCGAATTTGCCGCGGCTGTGCTCGAACACGAAGCCGATGATTGCGACCAGAGCCAATGGGAATGCGATGAAGAACAACCACCAGCCAATTGCTAGAGCCGCGAACGCGAGAGCACCGAACGCTCCCAGGAAGAACGGCCACCAGCTCCAAGGAGCAAAGAAACCAATTTCAGTGTCTCCGTCTTCGATGTTTGCGTCTAGACGATCCTCTGGAACCGGACCCTGCGACTTCGAGGTCTTCGCGATGTAGAAACCTAGGAAGAGCGACATGATCGACAGCATGGCTAGCGCCGCGGTGCCAATCGGTTCGATGGCGAAGCCAAACCACGAGGTGTTCGCACCCGCATTCATCTGGGTGTCCAGTGCGAACCAAACGCCGTAGGCGAAGGCCGACAACAGGTAGAAAGCTGAGAGGAAGTAGAAGAGTTTTCCGTTGAACTTCATGACTGGTTAGCCCTTCTTTGCTTCCGCTTGTGCTTCTGGAGCTGCGAATTCTGGGTGGTTCAGGTCAAAAGCAGGCGACTCTGAACGAACACGAGGAATCGAGGTGAAGTTGTGGCGAGGGAACGGAGAGGCCGTAGCCCACTCAAGCGAACGACCATAGCCCCATGGGTCGTTTAGGTTGGTGCGCTCCCCCTTGCGGTGAGTGATCCAGATGTTCCACAGGAACGGCAGGAACGAGAGCGCTAGAACCATCGAACCGTAGGTCGAGAACTGGTTCATCCAGGTCACGTTGTCTTCAGGGAGGTAGGTTGCGTAGCGACGAGGCATACCCTGGATTCCGATCCAGTGCTGAATCAGGAAGGTGCCGTGGAAGCCGAGGAAGAGCAACCAGAACTGAATCTTGCCGAGACGCTCGTTGAGAAGCTTTCCGGTCATCTTTGGGTACCAGAAGTAAATTCCAGCGAACATCGCGAAGACCACGGTTCCGAAGACGACGTAGTGGAAGTGCGCTACGACGAAGTAGCCATCCGAAAGGTTGAAGTCGAGGGTCGGCGACGCCAAGATAACACCGGTCAGACCACCAAAGATGAAGGTGGTCAAGAAGCCGAGTGCGAAGAGCATCGGAGTCTCGAAGCTGATCGAGCCCTTCCACATGGTGCCGATCCAGTTGAACACCTTCACACCGGTAGGAACTGCAATCAACATGGTGGTGAAAGCGAAGAACGGGAGAAGAACCGAACCGGTCACATACATGTGGTGTGCCCAAACGGTCATCGAGAGAGCCGCAATCGAAATAGTCGCGTAGACCAAAGTCTTGTAACCGAAGATCGGCTTGCGGCTGAAGACCGGGAAGATCTCAGAGATGATTCCGAAGAACGGCAGGGCGAGGATGTAAACCTCTGGGTGTCCGAAGAACCAGAACAGGTGCTGCCAGAGCATCGGGCCACCGTTGGCTGGATCGAAGATGTGAGCGCCGAAACGACGGTCAGCGCCCAAGGCGAACAACGCGGCTGCCAGCGGAGGGAAGCACATGATGACCAGAATCGAGGTAACCAAAGTGTTCCAAGTGAAGATTGGCATGCGGAACATGGTCATACCCGGTGCGCGCATGGTGAGGATGGTAGTCACGAAGTTGACACCACCCATGATGGTGCCGAAACCGCTCAGGGCAAGACCGAAGACCCACAGGTCTCCGCCGATTCCCGGTGAGAACGTGGTGCTCGAGAGTGGCGCGTATGCGAACCAACCGAAGCTAGCAGCACCCTGAGGGGTGAAGTAGCTCGAAACTGCGACGAGCGAACCGAAGAAGTAGAACCAGTACGCGATTGCGTTCAGACGTGGGAAAGCCACATCCGGGGCACCAATCTGAACGGGCATCAAGATGTTTGCGAACGCAGCAAACAGTGGGGTTGCAAACATCAAGAGCATGATGGTGCCGTGCATGGTGAAGAGCTGGTTGTACTGCTCTTTGGTCTGCACGATGCTCAGACCTGGCTCAAATAGCTGGGCACGAATGAGCAGCGCCATGACGCCACCGATTAGAAAGTAGATGAAGCTGGTGATCAGGTAGAGATAACCAATCTTCTTGTGGTCGGTAGTGGTAACCCAATCGACGACCAATTCACCCTTCGACTTCTTGCGAGTCGAGTATCCGTTAGCAGTTGCTGAAGCGGTTGCAGTAGCCATTTTTGCTTAGCCCTCGTTCGATGGGTTGTCACCAGGAAGGTTCTGGTTGCGGTTGTACTTGTCGTCAAGCTGACCGACATTGCCGGCCGCCTTCAAGGATGCGATGTGAGCGTCGTACTCGGCCTGGGTAACAACCTTGACCTTGAACAACATCATCGAGTGGTACTCGCCACAAAGCTCGGCACACTTGCCTCGGTACTCACCCAACTTGGTGGTCTCGAAGTACATGTGGTTGGTGCGGCCAGGAATCATGTCCTTCTTGTAAAGGAAGTCCACTACCCAGAAGCTGTGGTTAACGTCGCGAGCGTTTAGGTCAATCTGAATCTTTTTGTTGACCGGTAGGTAAAGGGTTGGAAGCTTCGCGATGTCGGCTTCCTTGACGCCCTGCCCCTGGATGCCGGTCTCGTAGGTGTTTTCGTTCTTGTAGTTGAAGTCCCAGCTCCACTGCTTACCGATCGCCTGAATCTTGACGTCAGGGTTTGCGTAAGGGGTCTCGATGGCGGTCATGGTCTTTGCGGTGAAAGCAAAGAATCCGATAACGAGGATGAATGGAACAACCGTGAACAGGGTCTCGATTGGGTTGTTGTAGCGAATCTGCTTTGGCAGCGAGGTGTCACCCTTGCGACGACGGTAAACAACGATGGCATAGGCCATCAGAGCCCACGCGATGATTCCGACGCCCCAGAGGACGAGCCATGAACCATTCCACAACTCAATGATCGACTTGACGTGGTTGGTCGCTTCCGCTCCCGTAGTCGGGTCCGGAGTTCCCGGTAGCAGACCGCGCTCAACATCCTGCTGCGAGCATCCGGTTAGAGAAAAAATAGCTGAGGTTGCTAGTGCGGCTGCTGCCCACTTAGCTCCACGTTTCTGAAGCACAATCGACCCTTCACGTTTCGAATCGTTACCAACTAAGTCTATTCCCAGGCGGAACGACTGGGCGCCAAAAAACGCCAGAAATTCGGAGTTAAAACGCGAAATCCCGACCTATTTTGGTCGGGATTTCGCGAAGCTCTGGGTTGCCGGTCGGCTAGTTGAATGAGTCTCCACAGGCGCAGGTTCCGACAGCGTTTGGATTGTCGATGGTGAAGCCTGACTTCTGGATGGTGTCTTCGAAATCGATGGTTGCACCATCCAACATCGGAACACTCATACGGTCGACGATTACCTCAACACCGTTGAAGTCATGAATCGAATCGCCATCTTCGACACGCTCGTCAAAGAACAGCTGGTAGCGAAGACCCGAGCAGCCGCCGGGCTCGACCGCGATGCGCAAGCGGAGTTCGACCGGGTTGCCCTGCTCATCCACTGGATTTTCAGCGGCGATCAAGGCCTTGACCTTTGACTGTGCCTGCTCGGTGAGCTTGATACCTGTCTCGATCGTGTTAGTCATTTTGAATCCTTTTTCTTGCTCGATTGGCTGCGTTAAGAATAAGTCTCGGAAGCCGAAAAACTATTCCTACGGATTGAGAATTTCGTTCGCCTCTAGAAGAACCAGGGACTCCGCGAGAATCGCTCGACGAAGAGTTTCCAGATGCAGTGACTCGTTCGGACTGTGAGCTCGCGAGTCCGGATCTTCGACACCGGTGACCAGAATCTGTGCACTCGGGAACAATTCGACGAGGTCCGCGATAAATGGAATCGACCCGCCAATGCCGATGTTGACCGATTCTTTACCCCAAGCCGCGGTGAGCGCCTGGGTCGCCAAACGATGCGACCAGGTGTCAGTTGGTGCAGCGTGTGGCTTGCCGAGCTCGGTTTCGCCAAAGCTAAGTCGGGCGCCGAAAGGAACATTCTGTTCGAGATGCCTTTGCAGTGCCTGGAGTGCTCGCTCAGGGTTATCCCCTGGGGCGATACGCATCGAAATCTTGGCCTTGACTGACGGAAGCATCGTGTTAGACGACAAAGCAACCGATTGACCATCAATACCGATGACGGTGATCGCTGGTCGGTTCCAGATTCGGTCGATCGCATCCCCCGTGCCCATTTGAGCTACTCCGTCGAGGAGCCCGGAGTCCTGCCGCAGGGTCTCATCGTCGTAAGTCAAACCCGATGGCGGGGCAATGTGCAAGCCCTCGACAGCCACGTCACCGTTTTCGTCATGCAAGGTTGCCAAGAGTCTGATGGTCGCGGTCATTGCATCGGGAATCGCCCCGCCGAACATGCCGGAGTGAACCGAGTGATCGAGGGTGGTGACCTCGACGACCTGCGAAACCAAGCCGCGGAGCGAGGTGGTCAACGCCGGTACATCAATCGACCAGTTAGCCGAGTCGGCCACGACGATGAGATCGGCCGCGAGGTCAACACGGTTTTCCTCGAGGAAGTTGCGGAATGAAGGCGAACCAGCCTCCTCTTCCCCCTCGATAAACATCGAAATTCCGAGGTCGATGTCACCATCCAGCGCGATGGCGAGGGCCTTGAGTGCCGTCAAGTGAGCGACAATTCCGGCCTTGTCATCGGCGGCGCCGCGCCCGAACAGGCGACCGTCAATCAAAGTCGCCTGAAATGGAGGAGTTTTCCACTGGTCATCATCGCCGGGAGGTTGGACGTCGTGGTGGGCATAGAGCAAAACGGTCGGGCGACCGTTCTTGGCTGCGCGGGTCGCGATGACCGCTGGAGCGCCGAGTACGCCTGGTTTAGCCTCGGCGCGTCGAATCTCGACCACCTCGAAGATGCCCAATTCGCGAAGCAACTTGGCGACCGCCTCGGCACTGAGTTCAAGGTTATTGGCGTCGAACGCATCCCAGGCGATGCCCGGAATTTTGACCAAGCGGCCTAGCTCGGCGATGGCGCTGGGAAATTGGGCGTCGACGATGTCGCGCATCATCGGTACGTGTTCTGGGCTGAGCGACACGGCTTCGGGCGAGGTAGTCATACGGGTAATCTTAAGTGCCCGATGGTGAACAACCCGCACCCCAATGAGGAACCAAATGCCTGAAGCTAAAAACGAGTCCCCTGCCAGCAAAGCCGCCGGCAAGGGAAGGCCAACTCCTACCCGAAAAGAGCGTGAGGCTGCTGCTCGTAAACCACTGGTTGGCGAGCGGACGCCAGAAGCGCGCAAGGCGCAGCGTGCGGCCGAGCAGGAGGCCCGACGCAAAGCGCGCGAGGGCATGATGGCCGGCGACGAACGGTATCTCACGGCTCGCGACCGGGGCCCGCAGCGACGTTTGGCTCGCGACATCGTAGACTCACGTTTCACCGTGGGCGAGTTGCTGATGCCGGCACTATTCGTGATCATCATCGTGTCGGCACTGCCAGACAAGCGCATTGAGCTGATCACCCTGTTCATCATGTGGGGTCTGTTTATTGCGCTGGCGATTGACGGAATGCTAATCGGGCGTAAGGTGCAAAAGCGCTTGGCCGAAAAGTACGGCGAAGACAAGGTCGAGCGGGGCCTCCGCTGGTATGCCGCCATGCGCTCAATCCAAATGCGCATGATGCGCTTGCCTAAGCCGCAGGTCAAACGCGGAACAAAGATTTAGTAACAAACGCCCGGTTTACCCCCGGGCGTTTTTCTTTTCGTATCAAAATGGTTTGGGTCCAAACAAAGGAGTTTTCGGATGTCCCAAAAGGAAACCATCCACCTACGCGATTTGATGCCTGGAGTTCTGTCTTCCATGGATGCCATCAAGGACAGCTTCGGTTATTTCGAAACCCATGAGTCGCAGCAGGTTGATCGCGCGAGCGTTGAAGCGGTAATGCAGGAACTCACCGACCGCCTGGACAACAACTTCCCGTACTTCCACCCACAGTACGCAGCGCAAATGTTGAAGCCGCCCCATCCCGTGGCGATGGCCGCATACATGGCGACCATGATGATCAATCCCAACAACCACTCGATTGACGGGTCCCGCGCCACCACCGAAATGGAGCGCGAGGTGCTAGCCCAGCTACGAGAAATGTTTGGGTATCCCGCAGAGGGGCTTGGGCATCTGACATGGAGCGGTACTACGGCAAATCTCGAAGCGCTGTGGATCAGCCGTGAGATAAACCCAGGCAAGGCGGTTGCCCACTCAAAGGACTCGCACTACACGCATTCGCGCATGGCCGAGGTGCTCAACATTCCTTCAATCGGAATCGCGACCGAGCCCGATGGCCGGATGTCGCTGGAAGCCCTGGAACGGGAATTGCAAACAGGCAAAATCGGCGTCGTCGTTGCCACGTTGGGCACCACCGGTCTTGGCGCCGTGGATCCGCTTGCCGACATTATCCCGCTGGCTAGGCGTTACGGAGCCCGAGTTCACGTTGATACCGCGTACGGCGGATTCTTTACCCTGATTCCCGATGAATTGGACGCCGAAACCTACCGACACTTTGCCGCAATCAAAGATTCTGATTCCGTCGTAGTTGACCCGCACAAACACGGATTGCAGCCATACGGCTGCGGTGCCGTGCTGTTTCCAACACTGGACATCGGCAAGTTCTACAAGCACGACTCCCCTTACACATACTTCGCGAGCACCGAGCTTCACTTCGGTGAAATTCAGCTCGAGTGCTCACGCGCTGGCGCTTCGGCCGCAGCTCTGTGGGCGACCTTGAAGGTTTTCCCGCTGACCCGAGAAGGTTTGGGCGCTGTGATTGCACCGGGGCGTCGGGCCGCGCGAAATTGGTGGAACCTGATCGAAGAGTCTGAAGTCTTAATGGCTTACCAAAAGCCGGAACTAGACATCATCACCTACCTTCCAAAGGCTAAATCGATGAGCCAACTGGATGAGATTTCGCACAAACTCTTTGTAATGGCCGCCGACACCAGTCGCCCTCAGCAAACGCACTTGGCAACTTACGTGACCAAGCAGCGCAATCTTGAGGACCGCGGAATTCACCTGGAATGGGACTCACCTCAGGCGCGAATCATGCGGAGCGTCCTAATGAAGCCAGAGCAGGAATCACTGATTCCAGAGATGCACTGGCACGTCGAACAGTGGACCAAGCGTGCCATGGGCTTGCCCAGCGGCCTCGACGGCTGATTTCTTTAGAGAAATTTCGAAATGTCTCGATTGATCCTTCGGGCCCAAAGCGGACCGAAGTAAATAAAACCCGTGTAGCCCTGGACGAGTGTCGCGCCAGCCTTGAGTCGCTCTGCGGCCTCCTGCGCCGTTTCGATTCCGCCCACCGAAATCACTGAAAGTCGACCGTCAAGACGCTTTGACAGCAGGCGCAGTACTTCGAGCGAGCGGGCCTTGAGCGGAGCCCCAGACAGGCCGCCTGCGCCAGCGGCGTCCACCACAGCCTTTTCGGTTTTGAGTCCATCACGCGAAATGGTGGTATTGGTGGCAATCACGCCAGCCAATTGCAATTCGACTGCCAAATCTGCGACGGCAAGAACGTCTTCATCGGCCAAATCCGGAGCGATTTTGACGAGCACCGGAGTGCCCTTGGCTTCTTCAAGCACGGCTTGCAGAATCGGGCGCAGAGCCTCAACCGACTGAAGCGATCGCAGCCCTGGAGTGTTGGGAGACGATACATTGACCGCCAGGTAATCGGCATATTCAGCGAGCAGTCGAGCACTAGTTCGGTAGTCTTCGACAGCGTGCTCCACTTCAACAACTCGGCTCTTGCCGATGTTTACGCCGATGACCGGCAGGTGTTTATGACCCGCAGCGCGAAGCCGGGCAAGTCGTTCGGCCACAACTTGAGCCCCGTCATTGTTGAATCCCATGCGGTTGATCAGCGCACGATCTGCGATGAGCCTAAAAAGTCGCGGCTTGTCATTACCTGGCTGGGGCTG
>JAGWTM010000091.1 GCA_028868975.1 Actinomycetales bacterium | reverse complement strand
GAGGGCAAGAGCTCACTCGAATTGCTCGCCGAGTCTGAGATTTGCCTCGGCGTATTCTCGGCGACCCTGATCGAGGCGGCTGGGTTGGGCAATCGCGTAGGCATTTTGAAACTTGCCGGTTGGGAGCACCTGTCGCCGCTGATTGACGGGGGCCACGCTCACGCCTTTGACACGGTCGAGCAGCTGGCTGCCGGAGTACCGACGCTTCCAAACCCCGGCGACCCGTACTACTTCTATGGCAAACGCGCCGATTTGCGAGAGTTGCTTCGGACGCGCTAGCCGCGATTGACGTTTGCGGTTAGCGCAAAAGGTAATCAGTGTTTGCGTGATGCGAAGTAGCTGCCGACGGCAACCATTGGCAGGCCGATGGCCATTCCCAGGGTGAATTGCTCTTGAGCTACTAGAACACCGAGCAAAATCGCCACCGCGGTGTTCGGGTAGGTGATCAAGGTAGCGCGAGCCGAACCGATTTCTTTGACCAATGCGAAGAAAACCACGAAGGCAATCGCGGAACAGATCACGCCGAGGGCCACCAGCGAAGCCCAACCCGTAACCGACGGGCCGCGCGCGATATCGCCGGGTAGCGTGAAAGCCGCTGGAACTGCATAAATAACCGCGACCATCGCCATCGAGAGGCCAATCATGCCCTCGCTCGGAACGTGCCGGATCTTGTGGGCGGCGACCGCAGGTGCAACCGCGTAGCCGATCGCTGAGAGCACGATAAATCCGACGTAGAGCGGGTCAATGTGGCCGGCAAAACTGTCGATGCCGACCAGCAGGATCAGGCCGGCAAACCCAAAGCCGATGCCGAACAGCGTCTTGGGGTGGGTGACCGATTTGTCACCAAGGAAGTAGGCGATTGGCAAGCTGAAGAACGGAACCGTCGCAATCAGCAAGCCGGCCAAACCACTTGCCACGTGACGTTCGGCCTCGGTGATTAGCCACCACGGTCCGACCATCTCCACGAGCGCAAACACGAGCACCCAACGCCACTCGCGCAGGGCAATCGAGAGGCTTTTGCGCATCGCCGCGAGCGGCAGCAGCACCAGCGCACCAATCAGAACGCGAATGAAGATGATGGATGAGTTTGAGAACTCGTGACCGGCAAATTTGATGAACAGGTATGGAACACCCCAGGCCAAGCCGGCCATCAGAAACAGGATTAGACCCTTGCGTGACATGGGCTCAAGCCTAGTTGTTGCGTGAGGCGCATCCTGTCTAGTACTCTTAGTAAAGACCCCCTAGACAGGAATGAGAGTTAAAGCATGTCTTCACTCGACAAAACCGCAGTAACCTCCGTGCCAGTGCTCAAGGCAATCGCCGAGCGCTGGAGTCCTCGCGCATACGACGCCAGCTACAAAATCTCAGACGCTGAGGTGACCGCACTCCTCGAGGCTGCTCGTTGGGCACCATCGGCCAACAACATTCAGCCATGGCGTTTCTCGGTAATCAAGCGAGAGGATGCGCTCTACGGCGAACTCGTCCAGCTCGGCCTCTCGGGTTGGAACCAGGCCTGGGCCCCAAACGCATCCGCCATCATCATCGTTTCGGCTGTCGTTGCCGACAACGACGGCAAAGAGAACGCCTTCGCGCACTTCGACGCCGGCCTAGCGACCCAGAACATCCTGCTGCAGGCACACGAGCTCGGCCTTGCCGCTCACGTGCTCGGCGGCATTGTTCACCCGTGGCTGCACCAGACCCTCGGTCTTGATGACAACACCAAGACCCTGGTCGGAATCACCATCGGCAAGCGCGCCGAGCCAGAGACCCTCGAGGGTGGCCTGCACGATCGCGAGGTCGCGCCACGCAC
>JAGWTM010000051.1 GCA_028868975.1 Actinomycetales bacterium | reverse complement strand
ACTACATCAAGAACATGATCACCGGTGCAGCTCAGATGGATGGTGCCATCCTCGTAGTAGCAGCAACCGACGGTCCTATGCCTCAGACCAAGGAGCACGTTCTCCTTGCTCGCCAGGTTGGCGTTCCTTACATCGTTGTAGCACTGAACAAGTCGGACATGGTTGACGACGAGGAAATCCTCGAGCTCGTCGAGGTCGAAATCCGCGACCTTCTAAACCAGTACGAGTTCCCAGGCGACGACGCACCAGTTGTACGCGTTTCGGGCCTCAAGGCTCTCGAAGGCGACGCACACTGGGGCGAGCAGGTTCTCAAGCTCATGGACGCTTGTGACACCTTCATCCCAGAGCCAGAGCGCGACACTGACAAGCCATTCCTTATGCCTGTCGAAGACGTCTTCACCATCACCGGTCGTGGCACCGTTCTCACCGGTAAGGTTGAGCGCGGCCAGGTCAAGATCAACGACGAAGTCGAAATCGTTGGTATCCGCGACACCCAGAAGACCACCGTTACCGGTATCGAAATGTTCCGCAAGCTTCTCGACTACGCAGAGGCCGGAGAGAACGTCGGTGTCCTAATCCGTGGTCTGAAGCGTGACGACGTAGAGCGTGGTCAGGTTGTTGTGAAGCCAGGCTCAATCAAGCCTCACACCAAGTTCGACGCAAACGTCTACATCCTTTCAAAGGATGAGGGTGGCCGTCACAACCCGTTCTACTCGAACTACCGTCCACAGTTCTACTTCCGTACCACTGACGTAACCGGTGTTATCACCCTGCCAGCAGGTACTGAAATGGTTATGCCTGGTGACACCACCGAGATGTCGGTAGAGCTCATCCAGCCAATCGCTATGGACGAGGGTCTACGTTTCGCAATCCGTGAGGGTGGCCGCACCGTTGGTGCCGGTACCGTCACCAAGATCACCGCGTAATTACGATTACTCACCCAAGAGGGCTCGGCTTCGGCCGGGCCCTCTTGCTTTAACCTGCGAAGTTGGCTACCAGACCGACTAGCGCAGACTGGATTCGCGAATTACGAGTTCGGGCTGGATCACTAGTTGGCGAATCGCATCCGATTCATTTTGGGCTTCGGAATAAAGCAATTCAATCGCTGTCGATCCGATCAGAGCGGGGGACTGCCTCACGGTGCTGAGCGGCACGATTGCGGTTGAGGCGAACGGAATGTCGTCGTAGCCGACAATCGCCAGGTCGCCGGGGATGCTCAGTTGCCCGTCGAGGATGACCGCTTGCATGATTCCGAGGGCTAGCAAGTCGTTAGCTGCGAAGACGGCGTCCGGTCTTTGGTCCTTCGGCATTTTTACGAGCTTTTCACCGATAGCCCGACCCTCGTCAACCGTCATGCCCAACGTCTCTACAACGGTCAACTCGAGGTCTGCGGATTCGGCCGCCGCTCTGGCACCCGATAGACGCTCGGCAACCTGGTTGCGGATTAGCGGACCGCCAACGAAGGCAATCTTTCGGCAACCTCGATCGACCATGTGTTGAACAACAAATTTGCCGCCCGCAAAGTCATCCACCGACACCGAAGAAAAGCTTTTATCTTCGCTAGTAAGGTCAACCAACACTACCGGTGTGCCACGATCGCGAAGTTTCCGCAAGGTCTCAACGTCGACCACCAGCGGCGAAATCAGAACACCAAAGACTCGCTGCTCCTCGAACAGATTTAGCAGGATGCGCTCACGCTGCGGATCCTCGTCCGCGTTGGCCACCAGCACGCTAAGCCCAAATTCATCGGCTCGCCGTTCGGCGCCAAGCGCCAGTTCTGCAAAAAAAGGGTTGGCGCCATCGAGCACGATAAGCCCAACCGCTTTGCTTCGTCCGGCCCTGAGTTGGCGGGCGGCGTCGTTGCGAACGAACCCGAGTCTTTCGATAGTCTCAGCGATTCTCTGAAGAGTGCCTGGTGCCACGCGATCCGGGTCGTTCAGTGCGTTCGAGACAGTTCCGACCGAAACTCCGGCTTCTCGGGCGACGTCGCGAATGCTTACTGACATTAAATTTCAAAATCCTTAGGTTCGGCTACACAGTCGGCTACAAAGTCGGCTTCAAAGCCGCAACCAGATTTCTAAATTGTTCCAGAATTTCACTCGGGTATTCCTCGGCGCTGACAGCTTCGACTTCGACGGCCCAATTCGTTGTCGATACTCCGAGCGATTCCGCCGCTTGGCGAGCCGCTCCTCGGGCGACATACTCAGCCGGCGCCGGAAGTTCCACGGTTCCGCCGAAGAGCCCGGCAGCGATAACGCGAACCGCGCGATTGGCCGCAGCTCCGCCGATTAGTTTCACCTTTCGAACCGGTCGACCAGTCGACTTGAACAGCTCCAGCGCGTTTGCAAGGCTCAGCAGGATTCCCTCGATCGAAGCACGGGCGATGTTGGCTCGAGTGAAGTTGGTGAGCGTCATTCCATGCCAGGAAGCGCGCGCGTGAGGCAAATTTGGGGTTCGCTCACCCTGAAAGAACGGTATGAGCATCAGGCCCTCGGAACCTATAGGAGCGCTCAGGGCAAGTTCCTCGAATTCAGCAAAACTCACACCGAGGTGATTTGCCATCAGATCCAGCACCTGAGCGGCGTTCAGCGTGCAAGCCAACGGCAGGAATCGATTGTCGACATCGGCAAACCCGGCGATTTCAACCGCTCCGCTTCCGGCTGACTCGGCTATGGCAAAAACCGTACCGCTAGTACCTATCGAAACCACCGCATCGCCAATCGCCAACCCGAGCCCCTTAGCGGCGCCCGCATTGTCGCCCGCCCCACCAGCGATCGCGACTTCGGTGCCGAAGACGCGTCCACCAATCTCGTTGGCCTTTAAGACCTTCGGCAAGTGGATGCGCTCACTCGCACCTCCGCCCAGGCAGAAGTCAACTACCTCTGGCACGTACTCGTTTTTATCGGAATTGAAATAGCCCGTTCCGCTCGCATCACTGCGGTCGGTCCATGCGGCTTCGAAGTTCGGTCCAAGTGGCGTGCTTCGATTGCCGAAACCGGCAAGTCGCCATGACAGCCAGTCGTGCGGGAGCATTATCGCAGCAATGCGTGCCGCATTCTCAGGTTCATTACGCGCAACCCAAGTCAGCTTCGTGCTGGTGAATGATGCGACAGGAACCGAACCGGTGTTCTGCAACAGCCAGTCGACTCCAAAGTGATTGATTAAAGCGTCAGCTTCGCCGGCCGATCGGGTGTCGTTCCAGAGCAGAGCTGGCCGCACCACATCACCTTCAGCGTCGAGCGCGACCAAACCGTGCTGCTGCCCGCCGACCGAAATGGCTTCGACATCGGCAATGCCTCCCGCGTCCGCGATGGCGCTCTGCAGAGCAGCCCACCACAGTTCTGGATCGACTTCGGTTCCGTCAGGATGCGCGGCGCGTCCCTGGCGAACGGTTTCGCCGGTTTCGGCGTCGAGGATTACGACTTTGCAACTTTGGGTCGACGAATCGACCCCGGCAACCAGGCGGGGCATGTCTGAACCTCGCTGACTCTAGCGAGCGCCCATCAGGTGTTCGATTGCGAGCTGGTTTAGGCGAACGAAGTTGAAACCCTTGCCGTTGAAGTATGCGTCTGGCTCAAATCCGCTCTCGCCAGCGGCGAGCAGTTCGGCATAGCCTTCGCCGGGGCTGAGCGTTGGCTGCTTGAGCTCATCCACTCGAGCTGCGGCCTTCGCTTCTTTGACTTCTGGGTCGGCTTCGAATGCGGCGGCACGTTCCTTGAGCAGGAGGTACATCCTGATGTTGGCTTCGGCCGATGCCCAAACACCGCTGTAGTCTTCGGTGCGGCTTGGCTTGTAGTCAAAGTGGCGCATGCCTTGGTAGCGAGTCTTGCCATCGTTACCGTATTCGAGGAGGTGGACCAGGCTAAAGGCATTGATTAGATCGCCGTGGCCGAAGACCAAATCCTGGTCAAACTTCACACCGCGTTGTCCATTCAGGTCAATGTGGAAGAGTTTTCCCGCCTCGATTGCCTGGGCGATGCCGGCGGTGAAGTTTAGGCCAGCCATCTGTTCGTGACCGGTCTCCGGGTTGAGGCCGACAAGTTCTGGGTGCTCCAGGGTTTCGATGAAGGCTAGCGCGTGACCTACGGTTGGCAGCAGGATGTCACCGCGTGGCTCGTTCGGTTTTGGTTCAATGGCAAACCGGATGTTGTAGCCCTTGTCCTTCACATACGAGGTCAGGACGTTTACGGCCTCGCGGTAGCGCTGGATGGCGCTGATGACATCCTTGGCGGCATCGTACTCAGCACCTTCTCGGCCTCCCCACATCACGAAGGTCTCGGCACCGAGTTCCGCGGCCAGGTCGATGTTCTTGAGCACCTTGCGGAGCGCAAAGCGGCGCACCTCGCGGTCATTGCTGGTAAAACCGCCATCCTTGAAGACCGGGTGGCTGAACAGGTTGGTGGTAATCATCGGCATCTTTAGACCGGTTGCCTCGAGAGCGCCCTTGAGGCGGTCGATGTTTGCGCGGCGCACTGACTCATCCGCATCAAAGGGGAACAGGTCGTTGTCGTGCAGCGTCATGCCGTATGCGCCGATGGAAGCAAGTTTCTCGACAGCTTCTACGTAATCGAGATCCTTGCGGGTAGCAGATCCGAACTGGTCCTGAGCGGTCCAGCCAATGGTCCAGAGGCCAAACGTGAAACGGTCGGCTGGGGTCGGAGTGAGGCTCATGATGGAGGTCGCTTTCTGTCGAGGGTTTTCAACTGATTTCAACGATAAGTGCCTAATTGAATCGTTTCAACTTTGAATCGCAACGGATGAGTAACTTCTGCGACTGCACAAGATAAACCTGGCCTCAAACTCGCACTTGCATTGACACGCAGGTTTGTGGCAGACTATTCAGGTTCGTCATATGACGTGCATTCTGCGCGTCTCACTGCAGGCAGTGTGAACTGGGGACTGATTATTCAGTCAGCTAGGTCCGGCCGCAGCAAGAACAAAAATGTATCCGATCGCTTACTGCGAGCGTCTTGCGTGAGTTTCACGCGACACGCCCGACAGCGTGGGTCGGAGGAGCAGTACCCCACCGGGGCATGCCTCTGAGGCATCCGGCGGGTTTTGATAGAAGAACAGTGGTGCAACATCAGTAGTGCTACTAAGCGTCCGCGTCTAAACAACGCGGTGTGAACGAGAGCGAGTCAACATGGCGGCACAGAAAATCCGCATTCGACTTAAGTCGTATGACCACGAGGTCATCGACACTTCGGCACGCAAGATCGTCGACACGGTTACCCGTGCCGGTGCGACCGTAGTAGGCCCAGTGCCTCTGCCGACCGAAAAGAACGTGGTCTGTGTGATCCGTTCACCACACAAGTACAAGGACAGCCGCGAGCACTTCGAGATGCGCACCCACAAGCGCGTTATCGACATCATCGACCCAACTCCAAAGGCAGTTGACTCGTTGATGCGTCTCGACCTTCCGGCAGACGTCAACATCGAGATCAAGCTCTAAGGATTAAAGATGTCAACTCCAAACAAGACTGTTAAGGGCCTGCTGGGCAAGAAGCTCGGCATGACTCAGGTCTGGGATGAGAACAACAAGCTTGTTCCTGTCACCGTGATCGAGGCCGGCTCAAACGTTGTAACCCAGATCAAGACCGTTGACGCTGACGGCTACGCAGCCATTCAGCTCGCATACGGTGCGATCGACCCACGCAAGGTGAACAAGCCAGCTGCTGGCCACTTCGAGAAGGCAGGCGTGAACCCACGTCGTCACCTCGCTGAGGTTCGCACCGCTGACGCGAACGACTACCAGGTCGGCCAGGAGCTCGGTGTTGAGGTCTTCGAAGTCGGCGCAAAGCTCGACGTCGTTGGCACCAGCAAGGGTAAGGGCTTCGCAGGTCACATGAAGCGCCACGGCTTCGCCGGTGTAAGCGCTTCGCACGGTGCCCACCGCAACCACCGCAAGCCAGGTTCGATCGGTATGTCATCGACCCCGGGACGCGTTTTCAAGGGTATGCGCATGGCTGGCCGCATGGGCTCAGACCGCGTCACCACTCTCAACCTCACCCTCCACGCAGTAGACGCCGAGCGCGGCCTGCTCCTGGTCAAGGGTGCTGTTCCTGGTCCTAAGGGCCAGCTCGTATTCGTCCGCAACGCAGTGAAGGGAGCGTAACCCCATGGCTGAAAACACCAAGGTTGACGTTCTCGACGTCGCAGGTAAGAAGGCTGGCTCGGTTGAGCTTCCTGCAGACCTGTTCGATGTCCAGGCAAACGTTCCACTTATCCACCAGGTAGTCGTAGCTCAGTTGGCAGCCGCTCGTCAGGGCACCCAGTCAACCAAGCGCCACGGCGAAGTATCGGGTACCGGTAAGAAGCCGTTCAAGCAGAAGGGAACCGGTCGCGCTCGTCAGGGTTCGCTCCGTGCTCCACAGATGCGCGGTGGTTGGGTCGCACACGGTCCAAAGCCACGCACCTACGAGCAGCGCACCCCAAAGAAGATGATTGCTGCCGCGATCAAGGGAGCCGTCTCGGACCGCGCTCGTAACGGCCGTCTGCACATCATCTCGGAGTTCGCAATTGGTTCGGTTCCATCGACCAAGGCTGCTGCCGCTGTCCTAAACCAGCTAACCCAGCGTCGCAACGTTCTCGTTGTACTAGACCGCTCGGACGAGCTGAGCTACAAGAGCCTGCGCAACCTGCAGAACGTTCACGTTCTGCCAGTTGACCAGCTCAACGCATACGACGTTCTTCTGAGCGATGACTTGGTATTCACCAAGGCCGCTCTGGACGCTTACATCGCAGGTCCTGCTCAGGGCGCATCGGTCAAGGCCGTTGCCACCTCAGCAGAAGCTGCTAAGGAGGCATAACCATGGCTGCGATCAACAAGGACCCACGCCAGGTCATCATCAAGCCAATCGTTTCTGAGAAGAGCTACAACCTCATCGACAACGGTAAGTACACCTTCGAGGTTGCTCCTGACTCGAACAAGACTGAGATCAAGCAGGCTATTGAGAGCATCTTCAAGGTCCAGGTGGCTTCGGTCAACACCCTGAACCGTGCCGGCAAGACCCGTCGCACCAAGTTCGGCCTTGGCAAGCGCAAGGACACCAAGCGCGCCATCGTCACCCTAAAGTCCGGCAACATCGACATCTTCACCAACGTCGGTTAATCGGGAGTAGAGGAACCTAATCATGGCAATTCGTAAGTACAAGCCAACGACCCCTGGTCGTCGTGGCTCGTCGGTCTCAGACTTCGCTGAGATCACCCGCTCGACTCCTGAGAAGTCGCTGCTTCGCCCGCTTTCAAAGACCGGTGGCCGCAACGCCTCGGGTCGCATCACCACCCGTCACATCGGTGGAGGTCACAAGCGTCAGTACCGTGTCATCGACTTCCGTCGTAACGACAAGGACGGCATCCCAGCGACCGTAGCTCACATCGAGTACGACCCAAACCGTACCGCTCGCATCGCACTTCTGCACTACGCAGATGGCGAGAAGCGTTACATCATTGCGCCTAACAAGCTCAAGCAGGGCGACCGTATCGAGCAGGGTCCAGCCGCTGACATCAAGCCAGGTAACAACCTTCCGTTGAAGAACATCCCAGTGGGTACCGTTGTTCACGCAATCGAGTTGAAGCCAGGCGGCGGCGCCAAGATGGGCCGTTCAGCAGGCGCAAGCATCCGTTTGGTTGCTAAGGATGGCGCTTACGCTCAGCTTCGTCTTCCATCGGGTGAAATCCGTAACGTTGACGCACGCTGCCGCGCAAGCATTGGCGAGGTCGGCAACGCCGAGCAGTCAAACATCAACTGGGGTAAGGCCGGCCGTATGCGTTGGAAGGGCAAGCGCCCAACCGTTCGCGGTGTCGCAATGAACCCAGTCGACCACCCACACGGTGGTGGTGAAGGCCGTACCTCTGGTGGTCGTCACCCAGTATCGCCATGGGGCCAGGCTGAGGGTCGTACCCGTAAGCCAAACCTTCCAAGCGACAAGATGATCGTCCGCCGTCGTCCATCGGGCAAGCAGCGCTAGTAGGAGTCTGAAGAATGCCACGTAGTTTGAAGAAGGGTCCATTCGTTGACGAGCACCTTTACAAGAAGGTAGCCGCTCAGAATGAGGCCAACACCAAGAACGTGATCAAGACCTGGTCGCGCCGCTCGATGATTGTTCCAGCCATGCTGGGCCACACCATCGCTGTGCACGACGGTCGTAAGCACGTCCCTGTATTCGTCACCGAGACCATGGTTGGTCACAAGCTTGGCGAATTCGCACCAACCCGCACCTTCCGTGGACACGTGAAGGACGACAAGAAGGGTCGCCGCAAGTAAGCGGCGCCTAGAAAGACGAGAGGAAAGACAATGGAAGCAGTCGCACGCGTGCGCCACATCCGCGTCACCCCAATGAAGGCTCGCCGCGTCGTCAACTTGATCCGCGGAAAGCAGGCCACCGAGGCTCTAGCAATCCTGAAGTTTGCCCCTCAGGCAGCTTCGGAGCCGGTTTACAAGTTGGTTCAGGCCGCCATGGCTAACGCCAAGGTCAAGGCCGACGCAAGCAACACCCTGTTCAACGAGGACGACCTGTTCGTCTCGAAGGCATACGTAGACGAGGGCACCACCCTCAAGCGCTTCATGCCACGTGCACAGGGTCGCGCATTCCAGATTCTCAAGCGCACCAGCCACATCACCGTGGTCGTTGCAACTCCAGACGAGCTTGTTGCTCAGAAGGCGGGTAAGAACTAATGGGTCAGAAAGTAAACCCGTACGGTTTCCGACTCGGTATCACCACCGACCACGTTTCACGTTGGTTCGCAGACTCAACTAAGAAGGGTCAGCGCTACCAGGACTACGTGGCTGAGGACATCAAGGTCCGCAAGCTCCTCACCGAGCGCCTAGACCGCGCTGGTGTCTCACGTGTTGAGATCGAGCGCACCCGTGACCGCGTTCGCGTCGACATCCACACCGCCCGTCCGGGTCTGGTTATTGGTCGTCGTGGCGCCGAGGCAGAGGCTATCCGCGCTGACCTCGAGAAGCTCACTGGCAAGCAGATTCAGTTGAACATCCTTGAGGTTAAGAACCCAGACATGGATGCACAGCTCGTTGCACAGGGTATCGCCGAGCAGCTCAACGCACGTGTGGCTTTCCGCCGCGCAATGCGTAAGGGCATGCAGGGCGCACTCCGCAGCGGCGCAAAGGGCATCCGAGTTCAGACCTCAGGTCGTCTTGGTGGCGCAGAAATGAGCCGTACCGAGTTCTACCGCGAAGGCCGTGTTCCGCTACACACCCTCCGTGCCAACATCGACTACGGCTTCTACGAAGCCAAGACCGTATTCGGTCGCATCGGTGTGAAGGTTTGGATCTACAAGGGCGACATCACCAACAAGGAGCTAGCAGCTCAGCAGGCAAACGCACCGAAGCGCCAGGAGCGCCCACGTCGTAACGCTGCTCCGGCTGCCGCTGCTCCTGCCGCCACTGAGGCCGCTCCAGCAGCTGCACCAGCAGCAGAAAGCGTTGAGGCATAA
>JAGWTM010000007.1 GCA_028868975.1 Actinomycetales bacterium | reverse complement strand
ATTGTGGCCTTGCCTGGATTAGCCACAGTCTCAGATGTTGACGCACCTCTAATGTCAACCGCCAACCCGAGTCCGCTCGGTGCTGCACTCGAAAGTGGTGATCCCGCGCGAATTCAGGCCGTGAAGGACGGAACAGTCAGGGTGCAGGATCAAGGTTCGCAACTAGCCACACTCATCTTGACCCGAGCGGTTGATGCGCTACCGGGGGAGCACTGGGCTGACTTCTGTGCTGGCCCCGGCGGCAAGGCGGCACTACTGGGTGCCGAATCAATTGCAGCGAAGGCAGAACTCGCTTGCACCGAAATTTCTGAACACCGAACGCGGCTTGTCAAGGACGCGCTGAGTGCGGTTACCAGGTCGGGCGGAAAAATCCAGGTGCGCACCGGTGACGCGAGAGAAATCGGTCACGATTCGCCCGGTCAGTACGACCGCATCATGCTCGATGCTCCCTGTTCAGGGCTCGGTGCCTTGCGGCGTCGTCCGGAGGCGCGTTGGCGCAAATCAAGCAGAGACATTGCAGATTTGAATCGCCTGCAACTGGAACTTCTTGACTCGGCAGTGGCAGCCGTGAAGGTTGGCGGACTTATTGCCTACGTCACCTGCTCACCGCACCTCGCCGAGACAACGGCCATTGTCGATACTGCGCTCAAACGGCACCCAGAAATCGAATTACTCGACTCCAATGCGGTCTTGCGCGAGATCAATCCGAAGCTCGCGATCAACTCGCAACGAAAAACCACTCAACTTTGGCCGCATGTTCACGGCACCGATGCGATGTTTATTGCTCTGCTGCGCAGGCGGCAAGTCTCGAAGTAGGGTTTTCTCATGTCAGTGCGTATCAACCCAAGCATTTTGTCGGCCGATTTCGTGAATTTCCAACGCGAGTTCGACAGCATCGCGTCGGCTGACCTGATTCATGTTGACGTGATGGATGGCCACTTCGTCCCGAATCTGACTTTCGGTTTGCCTATGGTGGCCCGCATGCAGCAGATCGCACCCGTGCCCTTGGACATCCATCTCATGATTGAGAATGTTGATCGCTGGGCCCCGGACTATGCAGAAACCGGCGCTTACAGCGTGACCTTTCACGCCGAGGCCACCGAGCAGCCTGTAGCCTTGGCCCGCAAGCTGCGAGCAATAGGCTCGCGCGTTGGTATTGCGCTCAAACCCGGCACCGATTTGGATGACTATCTCGAAATTCTGGACGAGTTTGATCAACTTCTCGTTATGACTGTGGAGCCCGGTTTCGGTGGTCAGGCGCTAATCGAATCGACGCTTAGTAAGGTCTCGCGTGCCAAGCGCAGGATTGATCAGGAGAAGCTCTCCGTTTGGCTGCAGGTCGACGGCGGTATCGACGAAAATAACATCGAACGAGTTGCTTCTTTGGGGGCGGACACCTTTGTAGCCGGCAGCGCTGTGTTCAAGAACCCGGATCGAGCCTCCCAGATTGCTGCCCTGCGAAGCGCTGCGGAGCGAGGACACAGTCATTTCCACTAGGCGGTAACCTAGAGGCATGAAATCCTTCGAAGCCCTCCTCGCCGAAATTGGAGACAAGGCGCAATCGCGTCCGGACGGTTCTGAAACCGTGAAGTGGCTTGACGCAGGGGTCCACACAATCGGAAAGAAGATTGTCGAAGAGGCTGCAGAAGTCTGGATGGCCGCCGAATACGAAGGCAACGAGCGCACCGCGGAAGAGATTTCGCAGCTGATTTACCATCTGCAGGTCCTGATGACCGCCAAGGGAATCACCCTCGCAGACCTTGAAAAAAACTTTTAGAACCACGAGCCAGTTGGGCTCAATGAGAGAGAAACATGCTTAGAGTCGCCGTTCCAAACAAGGGCATATTGTCAGACACCGCGATAACCATGCTGAAGGAAGCCGGTTACGCTGTTCGACGTGATCCGAAAGACCTCCACGTTGTTGACGAGGCTAACGGCATTGAGTTCTTTTATCTACGCCCTCGTGACATCGCGACCTATGTCGGCCACGGCTCTCTAGATGTGGGTTTGACCGGTCTCGATCTATTGCTCGATTCGCGAAGTCAGGCTCTCTCTGTTGCCGACTTGGGTTTTGGCGGTTCGACTTTCAGATTTGCTGGCCCAATCGGTGCATTCAAAGAGCTTTCTGATTTGGCAGGGAAGCGCGTCGCGACCGCATACCCTCACCTGGTTGAGGACTACCTAGCCAAGCACGGAGTCAGTTGCCAGCTTGTCGAGCTGGATGGCGCTGTCGAGGTCTCGGTCCGTCTCGGCGTAGCGGACGCCGTAGCCGACGTGGTGTCAACCGGAAACACTCTGCGACAGGCGGGACTCGAGATTTTTGGCCCGGTGATGCTGGTCAGCTCGGCTCAGTTGATCGTGGCTCCGCACGCGAAAGCCGAACACACTCAGCTCTTGCGGCGACTACAGGGCGTACAGGTCGCCCGCGAATACGTGATTCTTGACTATGACTGCCCAGCCAATTTGGTAGAGCAGGCCTCTGCAATCACTCCCGGCATCGAATCACCAACGATTTCGCCACTGCGCGACCCGGAGTGGGTTGCCGTTCGTGCACTGGTTCGTTCGGCTGAGATCAACTCCAAAATGGATGAGCTCTACGAACTCGGTGCGCGTGCCATTCTGGTAAGCGCTCTACACGCCGCGAGAATCTAATGTCACTCTCCGTGCGGGTGATTCCCTGCCTAGATGTCGCCGAGGGGCGCGTGGTCAAGGGAGTGAACTTCCTGAACCTCCGTGATGCTGGGGACCCGATCGAACTCGCTTCGCGCTACTACGAAGATGGTGCCGATGAGCTTACGTTTCTCGATGTGAAGGCGACCGTCGAGAATCGGTCGACCATGTTTGAACTCGTCACCAAAACGGCTGAACAGATTTTCATCCCGCTAACAGTCGGCGGAGGAATCCGCGAGGTGAACGATGTTGCTCGACTCCTTGAGGCAGGAGCCGACAAGGTCTCGGTGGGATCAGCGGGCATTGCAAACCCAGAACTGTTGTCAAAGATTGCCAACCGGTTCGGTAATCAGGTCTTGGTTATTTCGCTCGACCTGAAGCGAAAAGAGGGGCTACCTAGCGGGTTCGTGGTGACTACCCACGGTGGTCGAAACGAGACCGAGCTCGATGCCATTGCCTGGATTCGGCAGTGTATTGAACTCGGCGCAGGTGAACTACTCGTTAATTCGATTGACGCCGATGGAACACGCTCCGGATTCGATAGTGAACTGCTCGGATTGATTCGCGAGATCTCTACAGTTCCGATCATCGCCAGCGGCGGCGCCGGCAAAGCCGAAGACTTTCCCGCAGCGGCTGAAGCAGGTGCTGATGCGATTCTTGCGGCCAGTATTTTTCATGAAGGTTCCGTGACAATTTCCGAGGCCAAACAGGCGCTCAAACTTGCTGGGTTCGAAACGAGGTAGTGATGGCGGTCGATTTCGCAGCGTTGGCTTCAGTTGCATACAACGAGGATGGGCTGATTCCAGCAATTGTTCAGTCTGTCGACACAAAACGCGTCCTGATGATGGCTTGGATGAATGCCGAGTCACTTGCCCAGACAGTTGAGCTTGGCGAGACGGTCTTCTGGTCAAGATCTCGACAGGAACTTTGGCACAAAGGCGCGTCGTCTGGAAACACCCAGCAAGTGGTGACGATTGAGCTCGATTGCGATAGCGACGTGCTCCTAATCCACGTCATCGAAAAAGGACCAGCCTGTCACACGGGCAGTGAGTCTTGCTTTGATACCGCGACCGTGTTCATCAATGATGACGCGGCGGACCTGGTTGGCGATGAGATTTCAGTGAATGAGGCAAAAAACTAATGATGCTCACTCTGGATGAGGTCCTCCAGCAAGCTGGCCGGAAACGCGTAATTCCGTTGATCGAAAAACTCTTCAGCGGTTCCGAAACTCCGCTATCGGTATTTGAAAAACTTGCCGTGGATAAGCCGGGGTCGTTCCTCTTGGAATCGGCAGAGCATGGGGTCTGGGCGCGCTACAGCTTTGTCGGCGTGTCGGCTCGCGGGTTCCTGTCAAAGCAGTTGGACGGCAAAGCTTTGTGGCGCTCGGAGAAGGGAGCTTCGGCACTGCCAAACGGAACGAGTGACCTCCCTGAAACGGCTCTCGGGGCGCTGCGAACGCTTCACGAAGCTTGGAACGCTGGCTCCTCAGCTGACGATGCCGATCTGCCACCGCTAACCAATGGCCTGGTGGGGCTTCTGGGTTGGGACGTCATTCGGGAAATCGAGAATCTTCCAAACCCGCCGGCAAGCGATTTTCCAGCTCCGCTGATGGGCATGTCACTTTTCGAAGACCTCGTGATTCTCGATCACAAGACCAACAGTTTGCTTCTGGTCGCAAACATATTCGTTGAGGATGGCGCAGACATTCCGAGCCTCTACCGTGCCGCACTGGCACGACTAGACGAAATGCGGGCCGGAATTGCCCAACCGAGCCCGGTCTTCCTTGCCAAGCTGAATTTGGCAACCGAACTTGAGAAGTCCTCAAGAACTCCGCGTGTGGATTTTCTCGAGGCAGTCGAACAGGCCAAGGGGTTTGTTCGAATCGGTGATGTATTTCAGGTCGTGCTCTCGCAGCGTTTCGATGTCGAACTGAGCGCAAGCCCTCTTGATGTCTATCGAGTCCTTCGCAGCCTAAATCCAAGCCCCTACATGTACCTGCTCAATTTTGAGGATGAGACCGGGGCATACGCGGTTGTCGGGGCTTCACCCGAAAGTCTTGTCCAGGTCAAGCAGGGGCATGTCGTCACGCATCCAATCGCTGGTTCGCGGCCCCGCGGTTCAAACCTCGACCAGGACGATGAACTCACCCAATCTTTGGTTGCTGATGCAAAAGAACGCGCCGAGCATCTGATGCTCGTCGATTTGGCCAGAAACGATCTTCTGAAGGTATGCCAGAGTGACTCCGTTGCGGTGACCGAGTTCATGCAGGTGCATAAATACAGCCACATCATGCACCTGGTTAGCACCGTAGAGGGCGAACTGCGAGCTGATCAATCGGCAATCGACGCCTTCACTGCAACGTTCCCGGCTGGAACGCTTTCGGGCGCTCCAAAGCCGAGGGCGCTGGAGATCATCGATCAGCTGGAGACTAGTAACCGTGGAATCTACGGTGGGGTAGTGGGCTACTTTGACTTCGCGGGAAACGCCGATTTGGCCATTTCAATTCGAACCGCATATCTTCGCGATGGCGTGGCACACATCCAGGCCGGCGCCGGAATTGTCCTCGACAGTGTGCCCGAAAGCGAGTACGAGGAGACCATAAGTAAGGCCTCGGCGTCGATGCGCGCGGTTGCCGCCGCCAACACCTTAGAGAAGGTGAACTGAATTGAGTCGAGGTAGGTTTCGAGCCCTCGTTGCTTTACTGCTGATCTTCGAGCAGGCTTTTCTAAACTTCGATTGGTACGTCATCTCGATGAATCCAAACGGAAAATTCACTCAATTGGATAACTTGAGTGGTGCTGTAGCGCATCCAACTCTTCAGGCTATCGGCGTACTGGTTTTACTCGAATACTTGTTAGCGCTGATCTCGAATGGTCGTTTGGGGCGAGGTTTTGCAATCGCGCTCGTGGCGACAAACACTGCAAACATCGCTGCTGCCGCGGTGCTCTTCGCCAACCGGGATCTTTCCGCGGTGCACGGGCGCATAAACAACCTCATCAACATTGCTGCTGCACACGACGTCACAGGAATCAACATCGACTCGACGGTTAATGGTTGGCTGTTCGTTGCCGCAGCGGGATTGCTATCAGCCGCCGCACTTGTCTGGGCGGCAAAACCGGAGGTTTGGGCCAAGTCAACCCCACGGGTGAGGCCACCGGCAGCCAAAGATGATTCGAACACACAGAATGATCCGGACACCATTGGTCTGTGGGAATCGCAAAGACAAAAACGGTAAAATCAAACCAGCTCCCTAGAAAGGCAACCATGTCAGACCTACACAACGACGGCGGACACGGCGACTCAGTAGCCGCCTGGACTTCGGTCACAATCATCATGATCGCATTTGCTACCGGAACCGCTGGTGTGTGGTTTGCAAACAACGCGCTCATCTGGGGTTCGGTTGTTTTGGCTGCAGTAGGCCTCGTGCTTGGACCGGTTTTGTCAAAGCTAGGCTACGGCGTCAACGGAAGCAAGAGCAAGAAGTAGTGCTGGACTCGCTCTACGCGGGTTCGCTTGCTGACGCGCAGGCTCGTCTTGAGCTTTTGCCTACAGTAGAGCTCGAGCAGCAAGCGGCCGTGGCCGTCCCGGCGCTCAACGCACTCGAGTTTCTAGCTCCCGCGGACCACATCAAGGTGCTCGCGGAGGTGAAACGTGCTTCACCGTCAAAGGGCGATTTGGCCGAGATCGCTGATCCGGCAGCACTGGCAGTTACCTATGCAGCGAATGGCGCTTCCGCTATTTCGGTGTTGACCGAAGGTCGCAAGTTCAAGGGTTCGCTCGAAGATTTGCGGGCCGTTAGGGCTAGTGTCGCCGTTCCAATCTTGCGCAAAGACTTCATTGCAAATGAGTACCAAATTCTCGAGGCTCGGGCGGCAGGAGCAGACATTGTGCTGCTGATTGTTGCCGGTCTGGATCAGGAAACGCTCGTAAGGCTCAAAAGCTTTACCGAAGCTCTTGGTATGACGGCCTTTATTGAAACCCACGACCGAGATGAAGCGCTACGCGCGATTGACACGGGCGCACGACTAATCGGGGTGAATGCCCGAAATCTCTCAACGTTTGAAACCGATATCAATCTATTCGGCTCGCTGCGTGATCTTTTTCCAGCGGATGTGATTACCGTTGCCGAATCGGCTGTTCGGAACGTGGATGACGTTCGCCACTACCGAGCTGCGGGAGCCGACGTGGTTCTGGTGGGCGAAGCCCTTGTAACAAACGACGCAGCTTCCTTGTTGAGAAGCTTCACAGCCATTTGAGTTTCCTGAGGAGAGCACGATGACATCGCTGAGAGAGCAATCGGGACCGTATTTCGGTGAATTCGGCGGTCGTTTCGTGCCTGAGTCCCTCATTGGCGCGCTCGACCAGCTCGAGGCCGTTTATTCAGCAGCCAAGGCTGATCCTTCATTTCGCGAGGAACTTGCCGAACTGCACCGCACCTACACGGGACGCCCATCGATCATCACCGAGGCGAAGCGTTTCAGTGAACTTACGGGATCCGCGGCAAGCGGCGATGTTCGTATCTTCCTCAAGCGCGAAGACCTGAACCACACTGGCTCCCACAAAATCAACAATGTTCTAGGGCAAGCACTACTCGCCAAGCGTATGGGCAAGAAACGAATCATCGCCGAGACCGGGGCCGGCCAGCACGGAGTTGCATCGGCGACAGCTGCCGCGCTGTTTGGACTTGAATGCGTTGTCTACATGGGTGAGGTGGACACCGAGCGGCAGGCGTTGAACGTTGCACGCATGCGACTCATGGGCGCCGAAGTGATCCCGGTCAAAACCGGCAGTCGCACGCTGAAAGACGCCATCAACGAGGCTCTGCGCGACTGGGTGGCCAACGTCGACGACACCCACTACCTGCTTGGAACGGTTGCCGGACCACACCCGTTTCCGACCATGGTTCGAGACTTCCACTCGGTAATCGGAACCGAGGCAAGGGCCCAGATGCTGGATGAGTTCGGGTTTTTGCCTACCGCTTTGGCCGCCTGCGTTGGCGGGGGTTCGAACGCAATCGGACTGTTCCACGCCTTCTTGGACGATGAAGACGTCCAAATTTACGGTTTTGAAGCCGCAGGTGATGGCATGGATACCAACCGCCACGCGGCCACGCTGAATTACGGTCGTCCCGGCGTATTGCACGGCGCCAAGAGCTACATGCTTCAAGACGAGGATGGCCAAACCATCGAGAGCCACAGCATCTCGGCCGGCCTCGATTACCCCGGTGTCGGTCCAGAGCACGCTTGGTTGAAGGATTTGGGCCGAGCCAAGTACTGGGGAATCAGCGATGCCGAGGCCATGGAAGCGCTCCGTCAGCTGAGCCAAACCGAGGGAATTATCCCGGCAATCGAAACCGCGCACGCACTAGCCGGCGCACTGAAACTGGCCAAGGTTCTCAAACCAGGAGATTCGATTCTGGTCAACCTGTCTGGTCGCGGTGATAAAGACATGGAAACCGCCGCACGCTACTTCGGCCTGATCGGAGGCAACTAATGAGCAAAACTGAAGACAAGCTCCGCGCCAATCACGCCGCCGGTAAGCCTTCACTGATCGGTTACTTTCCGATCGGTTACCCGACCCTGGAGGCGTCGGTTGAGGCCGCAGTGGCCATGTGCGAAAACGGCGTCGATGTCCTCGAGCTCGGCGTGCCATACAGCGACCCTGTGATGGATGGGCCTGTCATCCAGGAAGCGACTCAGACCGCTCTCGAGGCCGGCTTCAAGCTGCGCCAGACCTTTGATGCCGTGCGCGAAGTAGCGGCGCGAACCGAGGTGCCGGTGCTGGTTATGACCTACTGGAACCCGGTCGTTCAGTACGGAGTGGAGCGCTTTGCAACTGATTTGGAGAAGGCTGGGGGAGCAGGACTGATCACACCCGACCTCATCCCTGATGAAGCCGCCGAGTGGATCGAGACTGCCGAACGGCACGGTCTAGACCGTGTATTTCTGGCGGCACCAACCTCCACACCGGAACGCTACAAGCGCGCAAGCGATGAATCAAAGGGGTTCGTCTATGCAGTATCGACGATGGGTATCACCGGTGCTCGTCAAGAGCTAGATGCCAATGCTCGCAAGGTTGTAGCTGGAGTTCGAAAGGCGTCGGACCAGGCTCTGACCTGTGTAGGAATCGGCATCTCAACTCCCGAGCAGGTCGCCGAAGTGAACACCTATGCAGACGGGGCCATCGTCGGTTCCGCCTTCGTGCGCGCTTATCAGGAAAACGGCTTGCCTGGCCTAATCGCCAAGGTGAAAGAACTGTCCGGTCGGGTCTAATAGGCTCTTACGGAACCAAATAAGGAGATTCTCTTGAATTCTGTCTCACTCAACACCGCGGTCACCCGCGTTCTTGACAGCATCCCAAGCCCAAGCATCAGCTATTTCGACCTTGGGCCGTTCAGAATTCACTTCTATGCGCTGTTCATCATTCTCGGCATCTTCGTAGCCGGGTTCATGGGCCACCGCCGCCTTAAGGCTCGCGGAGCTCAGAATTTGGAGGTCGTCGACATCGCCCTCTGGACCGTCCCATTTGGAATCGTCGGCGGTCGAGTCGTACACGTCCTGACCCACTGGAATGACTACTTCGCAGCTGGCGCAGACCCAACAGCGGCCTTCCGAATTTGGGAGGGTGGTCTTGCGATTTACGGCGCAATCGTGTTTGGTGCGCTCGGCGCATACATCGGTTCTCGCTTCAGCAACATTCAATTTCTGGCATTTGCGGATGCGATTGCGCCAGGGTTGCTGCTCGCTCAGGCCATCGGTCGCATGGGTAACTATTTCAATCAGGAACTCTTCGGTGCGCCAACAGACCTACCTTGGGGGCTCGAAATCAGCAACACCGAGGCGATTCCGGCTGGTTTACCTATCGATACCTACTTCAGTCCGACATTTGCCTATGAGGCATTGTTGAGCATCCTGGGTGTTTTTGTCCTCTTGTTCCTAGACAAGAAGTACCAGTTGCGAAGCGGTCGACTCTTCGCTCTCTATCTGATCTGGTATTCGGCCTGCCGTTTTTGGGTCGAGGGTGTTCGCATCGACCCGTCTGAAATCGTTTTTGGTCTGCGCACCTTCCAATGGTTCGCCCTAGCTGGTATCGCGCTCGGCTTGGTCGTTTACTACGTCCAAACCTTCATCAAGATTGGCCCTCGCACCACCGTTTACATCAGTGAAGGTGACGCCGAAGTGGCTGTCGATGAGGCTGCTACGGCTGACCAAGACAACAGCGAATACACCACCGAAAAGTAAGCATTTCCGCCTGAAAATCGCCTGCGAATCCTCCGCGTTGGATTAGACTCATAGGACTGGTTTTCCTAGTTCATTAGTCTGATAGACGGGTGAACAATCAACTGCCGATAGGCGTCCGGGCCAATGATGTCCCTCTAATTCGTTTCAATGATTGGAGTGTGGCATGTCTGCTGTATCGCCATTTGCGCGATTCTCAACTGCACCAAAGGCCCAAGGCCTGTATGACCCTGCGTTCGACAAAGACGCCTGCGGTCTGGCCATGGTTGCCACACTGCGAGGGACTGCTGGTCACGACATCGTTGAGACTGCGCTGAACGCGCTTCGCAATCTAGAACACCGCGGGGCTGTCGGCAGTGATGCGGGCACCGGTGACGGTGCAGGCATCCTCACCCAAATCCCGGACGAATTCCTTCGTTCGGTGGCAGGTTTTCCGTTGCCGGCGGTTGGCTACTATGGCGCCGGTCTGGTGTTCCTTCCAACCGACGCCGATGAGGCAATCAGCATTCAGGCCAACTTCGAAAACCTTGCGCTGGAAGAGCACCTGCGAGTTATCGGCTGGCGAGAGGTCCCAATCAATCCCGATGTACTCGGAGATTTGGCTCGTGCCGCCATGCCTGTCATCAAGCAGGTCTTCGTTGGTTCGGATGACAACGTCACCGACATGGACCTCGAGCGGCGGCTATTCCGTCTTCGCAAGCGTTCGGAGCGCACTCTTGGCGCATACCACCCGAGCCTCTCGTCAAAGACCATCGTCTACAAGGGCATGGTCACGACTTTGCAGTTGGAGCCGTTTTACCCAGATCTGAGTGATGCACGCTTTGCGTCAACGCTCGCACTGGTGCACTCACGCTTCTCGACCAATACGTTCCCAAGTTGGCCACTGGCTCACCCGTTCCGCATGATCGCCCACAACGGTGAAATCAATACCGTAAAGGGCAATCGCAACTGGATGCGTGCTCGTGAGGCGCAGCTATCGTCTGAGGCCATCGGCGACCTTTCGCAGTTGACGCCGATCATCACCCCAGACGGCAGCGACTCGGCGTCATTCGATGAGGTCCTGGAACTGCTGTACATGGCGGGTCGCAGCCTGCCTCACGCCATGATGATGATGATTCCCGAGGCATGGGAAAAACACTCAGACATCGATCCGGCTCGCAAGAATTTCTACGAGTACCACTCCATGCTCATGGAGCCATGGGATGGCCCAGCGGCGGTTATTTTCACCGACGGTTCTCTCGTTGGCGCAACACTGGACCGCAACGGTCTTCGCCCCGGTCGCTACTTGATCACCGATGACGGGCTAGTTGTGCTCGCCTCAGAGATTGGTGTTGCGCAGATCGATCCAGCAAAGGTGGTTCGCAAGGGTCGTTTGCAGCCGGGTCGCATGTTCTTGGTTGACACCGAGAACGGACGCCTCATCGATGACGATGAAATCAAGGCCGAGATTTCTGCCCTCGAACCATGGGGAGACTGGCTGGAGGCGAACCGCATCAAACTAGCGGACCTACCTCCGCGCGAACACATTCTTTCGCCGGCAGGTTCGGTGCGACGACGTCAGCGAACCTTTGGCTACACCGAGGAAGAACTGCGCATCCTCCTTGCACCAATGGCAAAGAACGGCATCGAGCCAATTGGAGCTATGGGTTCTGACACACCGATTGCCGCTATTGCCGACCGCCCGCGCCTGCTATTCGACTACTTTGTTCAGCAGTTTGCTCAGGTGACAAATCCTCCTCTCGACTCTATTCGCGAGGAGGTCGTCACCTCTTTGAGCACCGGAATTGGTCCGGAGCTAAACCTGCTCGACGCCACTCCAGAGCACGCGCAGCAGGTCATCCTTCCGTTCCCGGTTTTGAGCAACGACGAACTGGCTCAAATTTCGCACATTGACGAGAAGCCTGGTGCTGGCAAGGCGTTCACCGTCACGGGTCTTTACCGCGTTGACTCGGGTGCTGAAGGTCTCGCCGCACGCATCCGTGAAATCTTTGCTGAGGTTGACGCCGCGATTCTCGACGGGGCCAAGTACGTCATTTTGAGTGACCGGAACAGCAACAGCGACTTCGCGCCTATTCCATCACTGCTGCTAACTTCGGCCGTCCATCATCACCTCATTCGACACGGCTCGCGCACTCGCGTCGGACTCGTTGTCGAAGCGGGAGATGTGCGTGAAGTTCACCATGTAGCCGCTCTCATCGGTTACGGCGCGGCTGCGGTTAACCCATACCTCGCCATGGAAACCGTCGAGCAGATGGTCAAGACTGGCCAGATTGCAGGCATTTCGGTCGATTACGCGCTCAAAAACCTCATCAAGGCGCTCGGCAAGGGCGTTCTCAAGATCATGTCGAAGATGGGCATCTCCACGGTGCAGTCCTACGCTGGCGCACAGGTTTTCGAGGCTATCGGCCTGAGCCAGGAACTGGTAGACACCTACTTCACCGGCACCACCAGTCAACTCGGCGGAATCGGTCTCGATGTCATTCACTCTGAAATCGTTGCCCGTCACGATGTGGCTTACCCAGTTACCGAGAGTGGAAACCTGCACACCGGTCTCGAAACCGGAGGCGAGTATCAGTGGCGTCGACAGGGGCCACCTCACCTGTTCAACCCTGAAACGGTCTTTAAGCTTCAGCATTCGACTCGCACCAAGCAGTATGAGCTGTTCCGTGAGTACACCAGTTTGGTTGACAACCAGGCCGAATCACTGATGACCCTGCGCGGTCTATTTACCCTTCGTGAGGGAGTGCGTCCTGCGGTTCCAATCGACGAGGTTGAGCCTGTAAGTTCAATCGTCAAGCGCTTCTCGACCGGCGCCATGTCATACGGATCAATCAGTCCTGAAGCTCACGAAACCCTGGCCATCGCCATGAACCAGCTCGGCGCCAAATCGAACACCGGCGAGGGTGGCGAGGATGTCGAACGCTTGCTTGACCCGAAGCGCAGAAGCGCCATCAAGCAGGTGGCTTCAGGTCGTTTCGGCGTGACCAGCATGTATCTCACCCACGCGGATGACATCCAAATCAAAATGGCTCAGGGAGCTAAACCGGGCGAGGGTGGTCAATTGCCGCCAAACAAGGTTTACCCGTGGATTGCCCGCACTCGACACGCTACCGCGGGTGTTGGACTCATCTCACCACCACCGCACCACGACATTTACTCGATTGAAGACCTCAAGCAGTTGATCTTCGATGTCAAGCGCGCAAACCGCGAAGCGAGGGTGCACGTCAAGTTGGTCTCGCAGGTTGGTATCGGAACCGTTGCCGCGGGAGTTGCCAAGGCCAAGGCCGACGTGATTCTTGTATCTGGACACGACGGTGGAACCGGCGCTAGCCCACTGAACTCACTGAAGCACGCGGGAACCCCTTGGGAACTCGGTCTAGCCGAGGCGCAGCAAACCCTCCTTCTCAATGGGCTTCGAGACCGCGTCTCAGTTCAGGTTGACGGTCAAATGAAGACCGGACGCGACGTCATAATCGCAGCGCTACTGGGTGCCGAGGAGTTCGGTTTCGCGACCGCGCCGCTCGTGGTCGAGGGCTGCATCCTGATGCGTGTCTGCCACCTAGACACCTGTCCAGTGGGCGTCGCCACCCAGAACCCGACTCTCCGATCGAGATTCACCGGTAAGCCTGAGTTCGTAGTGAATTTCTTCGAGTTCTTGGCTCAGGAAGTACGCGAGTACCTTGCTGCACTTGGATTCAGAAGCATCGATGAAGCGGTAGGTCACAGCGAGCTCATCGATGTAAACCGAGCAATTCAGCATTGGAAGGCCGACGGTCTTGATCTCTCGCCAATCCTTGCTCAACCACAGTTGGCCCCAGACGCTTCGCTGAGAAGAGTCACCACTCAGGACCACGAGCTCGAGAAGCACTTCGACCACAAACTCATTTCGCTGGCCAAGCCGGCTCTCGAGGATGCCCAGCCGGTGCTAATCGAGTTGCCAATTACGAACGTCGACCAAGCTGTGGGCACCATGCTCGGCAATGAGGTTACGAAGCGATTCGGCGCGGATGGTCTGCCAACTGGAACCATCGACATTCGCCTCAAGGGCTCAGCTGGGCAGTCGTTCGCGGCATTTGTACCTAAGGGCATTAAGTTGACTCTTGAGGGAGACTCGAACGACTACGTCGGTAAGGGTTTGTCGGGCGGAACAGTGATTGTTCACCCAGATCGAGCCAGTTCATTCGAGGCCGAACATAACATCATCGCCGGCAACGTAATCGGTTATGGCGCTACGAGCGGAACCCTGCTTCTCAATGGTGTGGTTGGCGAACGATTCCTCGTTCGAAACTCGGGTGCCACCGCTGTGGTCGAAGGCGTTGGAGACCACGCCCTCGAGTACATGACCGGAGGTGTAGCAGTCATTCTCGGCAAGACCGGACGTAACCTCGGAGCAGGCATGTCAGGTGGTGTTGCCTACGTCTACAAGCTGCGCGCCGACCGGGTCAACCATGAGGCACTAGCTTCGGGCGAGTTGCGTCTAGACAAACTTGATGACAGGGACGCCGCATCGCTCAAGGTTCTGCTCGAGCTTCAGGCTGAGCAAGCCCATAGCGCGCTTGCCAAACGACTCTTGGATGATTTCGAAAGTGAACTGCAACACTTCACCAGAGTCCTACCGAGAGACTATGCGAATGTGCTTTCGATTCGAGAGCGCGCAGTCACTAACGGCATCGACCCCGACTCAGAACAGATTTGGGCTGAAATCTTGGAGGTAACCAATGGCTGATCCAAGAGGATTCCTCAAGGTAACCGAGCGTGAAACGGCTGCGCGTCGTCCTGTCTCGGTGCGCATCCAAGACTGGAAGGAAGTCTACGAACGCCGTCAGTCTGGGGTCGTTCAGCAGCAGGCTGGTCGCTGCATGGACTGTGGTGTGCCGTTCTGCCACCAGGGTTGTCCACTCGGCAACCTGATCCCTGAATGGAATGATTTGACCTGGCGTGAGGACGGTAAGGGTGCTATTGAGCGCCTGCACAAGACCAATAACTTCCCAGAATTCACCGGTCGACTCTGCCCAGCTCCTTGTGAGTCGTCCTGCGTTTTGGGCATTAATCAACCCGCGGTTACCATCAAGGAAATCGAAGTTTCGATCATCGACCAGGCATTTGAAAACGGTTGGGTTGAACCGCACCCTCCCGAGCGTGCAACCTCAAAGACCGTTGCTGTAGTGGGTTCTGGTCCTGCTGGCCTAGCAGCGGCACAACAGCTAACTCGCGCCGGTCACACCGTTGCGGTCTATGAGCGCGATGAGAAAATCGGCGGCCTGCTGCGATACGGCATTCCTGATTTCAAGATGGAAAAGCACCACATCGACCGACGAATCGCCCAGATGGAAGCCGAGGGAACTCGGTTCCGAACGAACGTCAACATCGGTGTAGACATCACATGGGAAGACCTCCGTGCGCGATACGACGCCGTCGTTGTCGCAACCGGTGCAACGCAGCCACGAGACTTGCGGGTGCCGGGGCGTGAACTCGAAGGCGTCCACTTCGCTATGGAGTATTTGGGGCAGGCAAACCGCTGGGTCGCAGGGGAGCAGGTTCCAAACCAGATCGACGCACGAGGCAAGCACGTCATCATTCTTGGTGGTGGCGATACCGGCGCTGACTGCCTCGGTACCGCTACACGTCAAGGAGCGCTGTCGGTTACCACGCTCGCAATCGGAAAGCAGCCTGGAACCGAACGCCCGAGCAACCAACCATGGCCGACCTACCCGACTCTTTTTGAGGTTGCATCCGCTCACGAGGAGTTCGGCGAACGTAAGTACCTTCACTCGACGGTCGAATTCGTCGGCGAGGATGGCAAGCTGGTAGGCGTCAAGGTCGCGGACACCGAGTTTGTCGACGGCAAGCGCATCCCGAAGGCTGGAACCGAGCGAGTGCTTCAGGCTGACCTTGTGTTCCTCGCACTAGGCTTTACCGGGGTTGAGGGCGAACACATCTCGACCCAATCGGGTGTGGCTCTGGATGCTCGCGGCAACATTAGTCGCGATGCAAACTGGGCTACGAATCTCGAGGATGTTTTTGTCTGCGGCGACGCCGGCAGAGGCCAGAGCTTGATTGTCTGGGCGATTGCAGAGGGTCGCGCCGCGGCCGCAGCGGTGGATGCGTTCTTGACCGGCGCAACCAGCTTGCCTGCGCCGGTAAAGCCGACTGACAAAGCCCTGTCGCTCTAAATTTGCAAAAAGAAGTAGAAAACGGTCGAGAGACCAAAAATAGAAGGAATAAATGAGACGCGCAAAAATCGTTGCCACCATGGGTCCGGCAACTTCAAGCTACGAGCAGATTCGCGCAGTAATCGAGGCTGGTGTTGACGTCGCCCGCATGAACCTGAGCCACGGCGACTACAGCGTTCACGAGGGTGTTTATAACAACGTCCGAAAGGCTGCAGCCGACCTGGGCAAGGCGGTTGGCGTGTTCGTTGACCTTCAGGGTCCAAAGATTCGACTCGGCCGTTTCGCTGACGGCCCAGTGATGCTCGAAAAAGGTGCGACCTTCAAGATCACCATCGAAGAGATTCTCGGCGATGTCAACATCTGTGGCACGACCTTCAAGGGCCTTCCTGGAGATGTCAAGCCCGGCGACCTCTTGCTAATCGACGATGGCAAGGTAACCCTGCGCGCGACTGAAGTTTCAGAGACGACCGTGACCACGGTCGTTGAGGTGCCTGGTCCTGTTTCGAACAACAAGGGCATCAATCTGCCAGGTGTTGCGGTCAACGTACCTGCTCTTTCGGAGAAGGACGAGGATGACCTCCGTTGGGGCATCCGTTTGGGTGTTGACATGATCGCTCTCTCGTTCGTTCGAAACGCGAGCGACATCGTTCGCGTTCACGAGATCATGGAAGAGGAAGGGAAGTACCTTCCAGTAATCGCCAAGATTGAGAAGCCTCAGGCAGTAGCCGCGCTCGAAGAAATCATTGACGCCTTTGACGGCATCATGGTTGCCCGCGGAGACCTCGGCGTTGAGCTTCCGCTCGAAGAGGTTCCGCTCGTGCAGAAGCGTGCAGTTGAGCTTTCGCGTCGTTGGGCCAAGCCGGTCATTGTGGCAACACAGATGCTTGAGACCATGATTGACAATTCGCGTCCAACTCGCGCTGAGGCATCGGACGTGGCAAACGCCATCCTCGATGGTGCCGATGCAGTCATGCTTTCGGGTGAAACCTCTGTCGGCAAGTGGCCGGTCGAAACCGTTTCGGTCATGGCCCGCATCATCGAATCGACCGAAGAAAATGGCTTAGACCGAATTCCAGCTCTCGGAACCCGCCCACACACTCACAGCGGCGCAGTATCACTCGCTGCAGTTGAGATCGCTGAGTTGCTAGGCAGCAAGTACGTATGCGTCTTTACCGAGACGGGTGACTCGATGCGTCGCGTTGCACGTCTGCGTTCGTCAGTGCCGACCATCGCTTTCACTCCAAGTGAGACCGTTCGAAACCGGCTGTCACTCGTATGGGGAGCCCAGACCTACCTGGTTGCCCCAGTCACCCACACCGACGACATGATGCACCAGGTCGATGAGCTGGTCCTAGCAGAAGGCAAGGCCAAGGTTGGAGATGAGGTTGTCGTAGTCGCAGGAACCCCACCGGGCATCCCAGGTTCAACCAACTCGCTACGCGTGCACCGTGTTGGCGACGCAGTCAACGAGGCTGCGCCTGCTTACCTTCGCAAATAACGCGAGTCGGATTAGTGCAAAACCCCCGAAGAAATTCGGGGGTTTTGCTTTGTGCCGAAAGTGGGACTTGAACCCACACTCCCTTTCGAGAAAAGCATTTTGAGTGCTCCGCGTCTGCCATTTCGCCATTTCGGCAAGGGATTTAGCCAACTTGGGCCGAGACAATTGTAACCCAAAAGATGGGCCGTCTTTAGGGCTTCTGTGCAATAAGGTATTTGCTATGGCAGAGGCAACCAGCAAATTGAGAGTGGTAGTCGCAGAGGACGAATCGCTCATCCGAATGGACATTGTCGAAATTCTTCGCGAAAACGATTTCGACGTGGTTGCAGAGGCTGGGGACGGCGAACAGGCGGTTGCGCTAGCCGCTGAGCACAAGCCAGATCTCATCGTCATGGACATCAAGATGCCCAAAATGGATGGCATCAGCGCAGCGGAAGAGATCGCCAAACTCAAGATCCCGGTGGTATTGCTAACCGCTTTTAGTCAAACTGAGCTCGTTGAACGCGCTTCCCAAGCCGGCGCCATGGCTTTCATCGTGAAGCCATTTACTCCCAACGACCTGCTCCCAGCCATTCGAATCGCACTCAGTAGGCACGATCAGATTGCTGCGCTCGAAGCGGAAATCTCAGACCTAAACGAGAGATTCGAAACTCGCAAGTTGGTTGAGCGCGCCAAGGGCCTGCTCCTCGAGCGAGGTCTGAACGAACCCGAGGCCTTCCGTTGGATTCAAAAGGTTTCGATGGACCGCCGCCTCACTATGAAGCAGGTAGCGCAGTCAGTGATCGAGCAATTCGGAACGCAGGCGAATACACAGAAGCCAACCGAGGCAACTAAAGCTGCTGAGTAGCCCTAGCTAGCTAGTAGCCCGCCAACTTATCTGACGAGAATCCTGAAACTACTTACGCTTCTCACGAAGGAGATTCGTAATTCGGACAGTGCTGAGCCGATTGCCTTGCGCATCTGAGACAACAATCTCGTGAACGGTAAGCGTTTTACCAAGGCTCAAGGCCGTGCAGACCGCAGTTACCCAACCTTCCGAAACAGAACGACTGTGCGAGGCATTGACCTCGATTCCAACCGCGTAGCGATCTGGGTGTGCCCAAACATTCGCGCTAAACGATCCAAGGCTCTCGCCCAGAACAACGTGTGCGCCACCGTGCAAGACACCTAGCGGCTGAGTGTTTCCCGCAACGGGCATCTTGGCGACGGTTCGTTCCGCACTCAGCTCGATCAACTCGATGCCCATCTTGTCGGCCAATGCGCCCAGTCCGCGAAGCTCATACAGTTCGGCAGCGGCAGGGGACAGCTTGGGTTTGGTGTCAGACATTGAAAGAACCTCACTGGCGGTGTCACTGGGGCAAAGTATCCTGTTGGAATGCAAGATAACCAAAAGCCTACTCTGCTGCTAATTGACGGGCACTCGTTGGCTTTTCGAGCGTTTTACGCGCTAAGCCCCGACTCCTTTAGAACTCCAGACGGGCAACACACCAATGCGGTGCACGGCTTTATCTCAATGCTTTTGAACATTCTCGCCGCCGAAAAGCCAACCCACCTCGCGGTCGCTTTTGATCTTTCTCGAGAATCGTTCCGCACGCTTGAATACCCTGAATACAAAGGCACTCGAGGCGAGACCCCGCCCGAATTTAATGGCCAAACCGAGCTCCTCCGCGAAGCACTCGCCGCCATGAACATTACGACCCTCACACGCGAAAACTACGAAGCGGATGACCTGATCGCATCCATGGCAGATCAGGCTGGCGAGGCTGGCTACCGCGTGTTTATTGTCAGTGGCGATCGCGATACGTTCCAGCTGATCAGTGAATCGACAACAATTCTGTATCCGGTCAAGGGTGTCCTAAACCTAGCCCGCATGGACGATGCCGCGGTCTACGAAAAGTATGGCGTGCACGCAAAGCAGTACCCAGACCTTGCCGCCCTTGTTGGTGAGACCTCGGATAACCTAATCGGAGTTCCCGGTGTGGGCCCAAAGACAGCGGCAAAGTGGTTGCAGCAGTACGGGGATCTGGCAGGAGTGCTCGCTCACGCCGACGAGATCACCGGCAAAGTCGGTGAAAACCTGAGAGAGTTCCGAGCCAACGCCGAGCGCAACCGCCGACTCAATCACCTGGTGCGTGATCTGGAAATTGGCCATAGCTTCGATGATTTCGAATTGAACGGAGTCAACGAAACCGCCGTTCGTGCCGTTTTCGCCAAACTTCACTTCAAGAGCCTGACCGAACGTGTCTTGCGCCTGCGCGGTTCGGCATCCAAGTCGCTAAACGCAGCCACCTCCGGACCGGCTGCCGAATTGCTGGACACCGAGGCGGTGGAAGATGCCGGACCGGGTCAAGTGTTCGAAGAACTGTCGCCGCCAGAAAGCGAGCGAATGACGGTAGATGAACTAGCGACCTGGCTCTCGTCCGTCGAGCAGACTGTTTCGATTGCCATCGAAACCCAGGCAGGACGCCCGACATCGCTAGGTGTTGCGACCGAAACTCGTCGCGTTGCCTGCTACCCGGATGAGACAGGCTGGCGAGTTCTCCAACCTTGGCTGCATGATGTCGGTTCAAGCAAGGCCACCATCGGGGCAAAAGACCTAACTAAGGCCTTTCTTGACAATGGCCTGTCAATCCAGGGCATCGACTACGACCTCACACTGCTCGCATACCTGCTGAATCCTTTGCGAAAGGATTACGGCCTCGATTCGCTGGCCCTTGAATACCTGGGCTATTCCATCGAGCGCGGGGACGCCAACCAGCTGATTGCCGAGAACTCGACCGATATAAGTCTCGATGCATGGATTATCGCGAACCTCGCAGGCTTGCTGCACAGGAAGGTAGCAGACATCGATTCGCTAAAGGTTTACGGCGAGGTCGAACTGCCCACGGTCCAAACTTTGGCCCGCATGGAACACACGGGTATCGCCGTAAACAAGCGAAAACTCGAGGAGCTGTTTGATTCTCTCGGAACAGAGGTCAGTCAAATTGCGGATGAGTGTTACAAGCTCATCGGTCACGAAATTAACCTGTCGTCACCAAAGCAACTGCAGACGGTTTTGTTTGAAGAATTGGGAATGACTGGAACCAAGCAGGTCAAAACCGGTTTCTCAACAAACGCTGCCGCACTGAACGAGCTATTTGAGCAAACCGGCCACCCGTTTTTGGAGAAGCTGCTCGCACACCGCGAAGTGACCAAAATCCGTCAGATTGTCGAGATAACGCTCAAAGCCATCGGTGACGATGGTCGCATCCACACGAATTATGTTCAGACTGGAACCTCAACCGGTCGACTTTCGAGCGAATCCCCGAACCTGCAAAATATCCCGATCAAGAGCGACCGGGGTCGACAAATTCGCGACTCGTTCCAGGTCGGAGATGGGTTTGAGACGCTTCTAACCGCCGATTACTCGCAAATCGAGATGCGTATCATGGCTCACCTGAGCGAGGATGCCGGATTGATCGAGGCATTCCGTGAGGGTGAGGACCTCCACCGATTCGTTGGAGCTCGAATCTTTGGCGTTAGACCGGATGAGGTAACCCCAGCCATGCGCTCGAAGGTCAAGGCGATGTCCTACGGCCTGGTTTACGGGCTTAGTGAATACGGCCTTGCCAAGCAGCTGCGCATCCCAAACAGCGAAGCCAAACAACTCATGGCTGACTACTTCGCAAGATTCGGCGGGGTCAAGCGCTACCTGGCCAAGGTTGTCGACAATGCCAAAACCGACGGCTACACCGTCACCGAGTACGGCCGAAGGCGCCCATTCGACGATTTGAACAGCAAGATCTTCACGATCAGAGAGAACGCGCGACGCGCGGCGCTCAACGCTCCGATACAGGGAACTGCCGCCGACATCATGAAGTTAGCGATGACACACATAGACAAAGCTATGCAACTGGCGGGGATGAAGAGCCGCATGCTCCTTCAGGTTCATGACGAATTGGTATTCGAGGTAGCACCGGGGGAGTTGTACCCGCTCAGAGACCTCGTAATTGACAAGATGTCAAACGTCGCGAGTCTAAGTGTTCCGCTCGAGGTGCACATCGGGGTCGGCGAAACTTGGGAATTAGCCGGGCACTAGATGGCGACCACTGAGGTTCTGATTGGCAACGTCGAAGGCCTGCACGCCAGACCGGCTGCAGAGTTGGTTCGCATCGCATCAAACGCGGGTCTCGAGGTGAAACTCGGACGAGTCAACCAGGCCCTTGTCCCAGCCAATAGCATCCTCGCGATCCTCGGTTTGGGACTGCGTTCAGGCGAGCGAATTACCGTCACCGTTACCGGCCCGGATGAGGCAGCGCGCTTGGCCGAAATCGTCAGCATTCTCGCTTGAAACAGGGCGATTCACCATTGAACTGAAGCCGCCACTGCACTAGGCTTGAGTGGTTGAGCGTCTCGCTCGGCAAATCCATAACCACCGTTTCATCGGAGCCCCGATGCGACCCGATTATTGTCCGTAAAGAGTAAATCTAAATATGACCACCACCCCTAAGAAGCAGATTGCCGTCAACGACATTGGCACTGCTGAGGACTTCCTCGCCGCAGTAGAAGCGACCCTGAAGTTCTTCAATGACGGAGACCTCATTTCAGGCACCGTCGTAAAGATCGACCGCGACGAAGTCCTCCTGGACGTCGGCTACAAGACCGAGGGTGTAATCCCTTCGCGCGAGCTTTCAATCCGTCACGATGCAGATCCTTCAGAGATCGTTGCAGTTGGCGACTCGGTCGAAGCTCTTGTCCTCCAGAAGGAAGACAAGGAAGGCCGTCTAATCCTTTCAAAGAAGCGCGCGCAGTACGAGCGCGCCTGGGGCGATGTCGAGAAGATCAAGGAAGCCGATGGCACTGTCACCGGTACCGTCATCGAAGTTGTCAAGGGTGGTCTCATTGTTGACATTGGTCTCCGTGGCTTCTTGCCAGCTTCGCTAATCGAGCTACGTCGCGTTCGCGACCTCGGCCCATACCTCGGTCAGAAGGTTGAGGCCAAGATCCTCGAGCTCGACAAGAACCGCAACAACGTTGTGCTTTCACGTCGCGCTTTGCTCGAGGAGTCGCAGTCGGCCAACCGCAGCACCTTCCTTGCAGACCTCGCCAAGGGCCAGATCCGCACCGGTGTTGTTTCATCAATCGTCAACTTCGGTGCCTTCATCGATCTCGGCGGCGTCGACGGTCTTGTTCACGTTTCAGAACTCAGCTGGAAGCACATCGAGCACGCCAGCGAAGTTGTTGAAATCGGCCAGGAAGTCACCGTTGAGGTTCTCGAGGTTGACCAGGAGCGCGAGCGTGTTTCGCTATCGCTCAAGGCAACCCAGGAAGACCCATGGCAGGTATTCGCTCGCACTCACGCAATCGGTCAGTACGCACCTGGTAAGGTCACCAAGCTGGTTCCATTCGGTGCATTCGTCCGCGTTGCAGACGGCATCGAGGGACTTGTTCACATCAGCGAGCTGTCGTCGAAGCACATCGAACTTGCAGAGCAGGTCGTCTCGGTCAACCAGGACGTCTTCGTCAAGGTAATCGACATCGATCTCGAGCGTCGTCGCATCTCGCTGTCGCTCAAGCAGGCGAACGAAGAGGTCGACCCAGAGGGCACTGACTTCAACCCAGCCCTTTACGGTATGGCTGCTGACTACGACGAAAACGGTCAGTACAAGTACCCAGAAGGCTTCGACCCAACCACCAACGAGTGGAAGGCTGGCTTCGAAGAAGCACGCGCCAAGTGGGAGAAGGAGTACGCCGAGGCTCACGCACGTTGGGAAGCTCACAAGAAGCAGGTTGCAGCCGCCAACGAGGCAGCAGCAAACCTTCCGGACGCCGGTGAGTCAGCAGCCGCTTCGGCTAGCTACTCGAGCGAGTCGACCGAGACCGGCACCCTTGCCGGTGACGAGTCACTCGCCGCTCTTCGCGACAAGCTAAAGAGCGCTGAATAGTCTCAAAGGCATACAAAGAGAGGTCGAGTTCGCTCGGCCTCTCTTTGCTTTAACTTAGGCTTAAGCAATGTTTCTAATCGGGCTCACCGGCGGTATCGCGGCAGGCAAATCAACCGTTGCCGAGCTCTGGCGCAAACTCGGAGCCTTTGAGGTCGATGCGGATGCGCTCGCGCGAGAAGCCGTTGCGCAAGGAACGCCGGGCCTAGCGGCTGTGGTTGCAGAATTCGGTCCGGAGGTGCTCGACGATCTCGGCCAACTAAACCGCAAGGCTCTCGGCAGCATAGTTTTCAGTGATGAGCACAAGCGAAAGACGCTGGAGTCAATTGTTCATCCAATCGTCAGGAAGCTTGCTGATCGTCGATTCAAGGAGATTTCGGCCGAGCACGGAGAATCAGCGATAGTCATCTACAGCATCCCATTGCTTGCCGAGACCGACAGCGATCTTCCATTCGATGAGATTGTCACGGTTGAAGCACCTGAGGAGAAACAGATTGATCGCATGATCAAGCATCGTGGCATGACCAAAGAAGAGGCCAGCGCTCGCATACGCAGCCAGGCCAGTCCGATTCAGCGGGCCATTCGCGCAGATCACATCCTGAATTCGAACCAGGAACTGAGTCTTTTGCTGAGAGACGCGGAACAGCTTTTTCACGAATTCGAGCAACGAGCGGCAGCCAAGGTCGGTCAGGGAGACGTGATCTGATATGGAAGCTCGTCGAGCGGTAAACCGCTTTGAAGTAATCAGCGAATACCAACCCTCGGGTGACCAACCGACGGCGATTGCTGAACTGGCCGGTCGAATCAACGCTGGTGAGAAGGATGTGGTCCTATTAGGTGCGACCGGTACCGGCAAATCGGCAACCACGGCCTGGCTGATCGAAGCAGTGCAACGACCAACCCTAGTGCTTGCCCACAACAAAACTCTCGCAGCACAGCTGGCCACCGAATTCAAGCAACTGCTGCCGAACAACGCGGTTGAGTACTTCGTCAGCTACTACGACTACTACCAGCCAGAAGCGTACGTGCCTCAAACGGATACCTTCATTGAGAAGGATTCGTCAATCAACGAAGAGGTCGAGCGACTTCGTTACAAGGCAACCATGAGCTTGCTGTCTCGTCGTGATGTCGTTGTAGTTAGCACAGTTAGCTGTATTTACGGCCTTGGTGCACCCGCTCAATACCTCGACCAGTCAATCTCCTTACAGGTAGGCGACCGGGTAGATCGCGATGACCTGATCCGCAAATTTGTAGAACTTCAGTACAAACGCAATGACTACGACTTTTCGCGAGGTAATTTTCGCGTCAAGGGCGACACTATCGAGATCATTCCGGTCTACGACGAACTGGCGACTCGCATCGAATTTTTCGGGGATGAGATCGAGGCAATCTACTCGCTCAGCCCACTCACGGGCGAGGTTCAGAATCAGGAAGTGGCCGTGGCAATCTTCCCCGCGAGCTACTACGTTGCGCCGGCCGAGCAGATGGGTCGAGCTCTAGAGGAAATCGAAAACGAAATGCACGAGCGCGTTCGTGAATTCGAAGCCCAGGGAAAACTGCTCGAAGCGCAGCGCATAAAGATGCGCACCACCTTTGACCTAGAAATGATTCGCGAGATCGGGTTTTGTTCAGGCATCGAGAACTACTCGCGCATCATCGAAGGACGCGCGCCAGGTTCGGCGCCGAGCTGCCTGCTGGATTATTTCCCTGACGACTTCTTGACCGTCATTGACGAGTCGCACGTGACCGTGCCGCAAATTGGAGCGATGTTTGAGGGTGACTCAAGCCGCAAGCGGACCCTTGTCGAACACGGGTTCCGACTACCAAGCGCCATGGATAATCGGCCTTTGAAGTGGAATGAATTTCTCGAGCGAGTTGGCCAAACGGTCTACCTCTCGGCCACTCCGGGCAAGTATGAGCTCGGAGTTAGCGACGGGGTAGTAGAGCAGATCATTCGACCTACCGGTCTTGTTGACCCAGAAATCGTGATCAAGCCAACCAAGGGGCAGATTGATGACCTGCTCGAGGAGATACGCCTGCGCGTTGAGCGCGATGAGCGCGTCCTAGTGACCACCCTCACCAAGAAAATGGCAGAGGAGCTAACTGCCTTCTTTACTGAGAGCGGTGTGCGGGTGCGTTATTTGCACAGTGACGTCGATACGCTGCGCCGAGTCGAATTGCTTCGCGAGTTGCGATCGGGCGTCTATGACGTCCTGGTCGGAATCAACCTCCTGCGCGAGGGTCTGGACCTTCCCGAGGTATCCCTCGTGGCCATCCTCGATGCGGACAAACAAGGGTTCCTGCGATCGACCACATCTCTGATTCAGACCATCGGACGCGCCGCTCGAAACATCAACGGCCAAGTGCTCATGTATGCGGACACCGTAACCGATGCCATGCGGCAAGCATTGGATGAGACAGACCGCCGTCGAGCCAAGCAGGTTGCGTACAACAAAGCTAACGGCATCGACCCGAAGCCGCTTCGCAAGAAAATTGCCGACCTAACCGATGACATCATGCGTGAGGAACAGGACACGGCTCAGCTGATTGATGCTCTAAAGGCCGAGGATTCAAGGGGCAAGACCGCGCGCGTGAAACTCGACACTAAGGCAATGGGTCGACAGCAAATCCTTGACGTGATTGTCGAACTCGACCAACAGATGAAGGCGGCTGCTGCCGAACTTCAGTTTGAACTTGCCGCTCGCTTGCGAGATGAAATAAGCGAACTCAAGCGAGATTTGCGAGATTACGAGCGCCACGCCTAGGCCTGGTCAAAAGCTAACCGAACCGAACTTAGGATTTGTGCGTGTCTAAATCAGTGAAGCAATTAGAGGACAAACTCGTCGTCAAGGGCGCGCGCGTTCACAATCTCAAAAACCTATCGGTAGAGATCCCGCGCAACGCTATGGTCTGTTTCACAGGGCTAAGCGGTTCGGGCAAGTCCTCGCTGGCGTTTGACACCATATTCGCGGAGGGACAGCGTCGTTACGTTGAGTCGCTGAGTGCTTACGCACGTCAGTTTTTGGGTCAAGTCGATCGACCAGATGTCGACTTCATCGAGGGGCTGAGCCCGGCCGTTTCGATTGACCAGAAATCGACTAACCGCAACCCACGTTCCACCGTGGGAACCATCACTGAAATTCACGACTACCTGCGATTGCTGTGGGCTCGTATCGGCGTCCCGCACTGCCCAGAGTGCGGTGAAAAGATCGTCAAGCAGACGCCTCAGCAGATCGTCGACCAGATTCTCAGCTTCGAAACCGGAACTCGCTTTCAGCTACTAGCCCCTATCGTCGACCAGAAGAAGGGTGAATTTGCTGATCTATTCCGGGATCTGATTACTCAAGGATTCGCGCGCGCGGTCGTTGATGGAACAACGATTCAGCTCGCCGAGGCGGAACCGCTGAAGAAGACTTTTAAGCACGACATCTCGGTCGTGGTAGACCGACTCGTGGTGAAGGACGACATAATCGGTCGACTCACTGACTCGGTTGAGACGGCTTTGAAGTTAGCGGGTGGGCGCATTCTGATTGATTTCGTGGACCGGCCAGAAGGTTCTGCCGAACGCACTCAGGTGTTCAGCGAAAAGATGAGCTGCCCCAAAGAGCACCCGCTCACGCTGACTGAGATCGAACCGCGAACTTTTTCGTTCAACGCCCCGTTTGGCGCCTGCCCCGAGTGCACGGGTCTGGGAACCAAAATGTCGGTGGACGCCGACCTAGTCATCGGCGATGCCGAGGCTTCAATTTTGGATGGCGCGATTCTTCCCTGGTCGCAAACCGGCAAGGGGCTGTATCCGTTCTTCCTGCGCAACCTGCAAGGTCTAGCCGATGAGCTTGATTTTTCGCTTGAAACACCATGGGCCGAACTGGATGAGGACATCCGGGAAGCCGTCCTTCACGGCAATAACTTTGATGTGAAGGTCAAGTGGAAAAACCGCTACGGTCGCGAACTTCGCTACACCAGTGGGTTCGAAGGGGTTCTGCGCTATGTGGAGCGCAAATACACCGAAACCGAGAGCGACTGGAGTCGCGAGAAGTGGGCTTCGTATCTCCGAGAGATTCCTTGCCCATCCTGCGATGGGTCCCGCCTTAAGGCAGAGGTGCTAGCCGTAAAGGTAGCCGACAAGTCAATTCACGACGTGGTTGCGATGAGCTTGGGCGAATCTTTCGCCTTTTTTGAAGGCATCGAATTAGCCGAGCGCGATGTCAAGATTGCGGCGCAGGTGCTTCGGGAAATCAAGGCACGTCTCGACTTCCTGCTGGCTGTTGGCCTCGACTACCTAAGTCTCGAAAGAGCGGCGGGCACACTTTCGGGCGGCGAGGCACAACGAATTCGTCTCGCTACCCAAATCGGAAGTGGTTTGACCGGCGTTCTATACGTGCTTGACGAGCCGTCTATCGGTCTGCACCAGCGCGACAACCGACGACTCATTGAAACCCTCATCAAGCTGCGCGACCTCGGCAACACACTCCTGGTCGTCGAGCACGATGAAGACACCATCAAGGCTTCCGACTGGGTAGTAGACATCGGTCCTGGTGCCGGTGTCAATGGCGGTGAGGTTGTCCACAGTGGCACCTACGCGGACCTGTTGCGTAACAAAAACTCGATTACGGGTGCTTTCCTGAGCGGCCGAGAACAGATTGAGACTCCGAAGAAGCGTCGACCCGTTGACCCGAATCGCAAACTCAGGGTCGTCGGTGCTCGAGAAAATAACCTCAAGCAGGTGGATGTTGAGTTCCCGCTCGGTGTTTTGACCGCTGTGACCGGAGTGAGCGGATCCGGTAAGTCTTCGCTGGTTAATGACGTTCTCTACCAGGTGCTGGCCAATGCGCTCAACGGCGCCAAGGGCGTTGCAGGTCGTCACACTCGAATCGAAGGCCTAGAACTGTTGGATAAGGTCGTGCATGTTGACCAGGCTCCAATCGGTCGCACTCCGCGCTCGAATCCGGCCACCTACACGGGTGTCTTTGACCACATCCGAAAGCTATTTGCCGAAACCGCCGAGGCGAAGGCTCGGGGTTACCAGCAGGGCCGTTTCTCATTCAACGTCAAGGGTGGTCGCTGCGAAGCCTGCTCTGGCGATGGAACACTCAAGATCGAAATGAACTTCTTGCCGGACGTGTATGTCCTTTGCGAGGTATGCCACGGCGCGAGGTACAACCGCGAGACCCTGCAAATCAAGTACAAGGGTAAAAACATCTCTGAGGTCCTCGAGATGCCTATCTCGGAAGCCGCTGAGTTCTTTGCTCCAATCTCGGCCATCGCGCGATTCCTGAACACTCTGGTAGACGTCGGTCTTGGATACGTTCGACTGGGTCAGAGTGCGACCACGCTGTCGGGTGGTGAGGCGCAGCGAGTCAAATTGGCGACAGAACTGCAAAAGCGCAGCACCGGTCGCACCATTTACGTTCTCGACGAACCGACCACCGGGCTGCACTTCGAGGATGTTCGCAAGCTGCTTCAGGTCTTGAACGGCTTGACCGATAAGGGCAACACGGTCCTGGTGATCGAACACAATCTCGATGTCATCAAGTGTGCTGACTGGATTATCGACATGGGTCCAGAAGGCGGCTCAAGAGGCGGATTGGTGATTGCCGAGGGCACACCCGAACAGGTTGCTAAGAACAAGGCCAGCTTTACCGGTGCCTTCCTCAAGGAGATGCTCGGCTAGTGGCTGACGACCTGCCGTTTCGACCGAAGACGGGTGACATACCCACCAACCCGGGGGTTTATCGCTGGCTCGATGCGAGTGGCAGAGTGCTCTACGTTGGCAAAGCCAAAAATCTTCGCGCTCGACTGCAGAGCTACTTCGCACCGCTAGATACGCTCCACGAACGCACTCGACGCATGGTGACTTCGGCCGCTGATATTCAGTGGACCATCGTCAAAACCGAGTACGAAGCCCTGCAACTCGAATTCATGTGGATCAAGCAGTTTGATCCACCCTTTAATGTGCGTTTCAAAGACGACAAGTCTTACCCATACCTTGCGGTATCACTGGGGGATGCGATCCCACGAGCTTTCATTACTCGAAATCGCGAGCTAGACCGGGTCAAGTACTTCGGCCCGTATACGCAAGCTTGGGCGGTACGCGACACGCTCGATCATCTTCTCAAGGTCTACCCGGTTAGATCCTGCAGCCAGGGTGTGTATCAGAGGGCTCAGCAGAGCGGTCGTCCATGTTTGCTTGCCGACATCGGAAAGTGCTCGGCGCCCTGTGTCGGCAGGGTCTCTAGCGATGATCATCGAGCCATCGCCAAAGGCTTTGTGGAGTTCATGGCTGGCGGAGACACCAAACACATTGCCGGTCTCAAAAAGCGAATGCTCGAAGCTAGCGAGGAGCAAAATTACGAGTTAGCAGCCCGACTTCGCGATGACATAGGCGCGCTGGAGCGCGTACTTGAAAAAAGCACAGTTGTGTTCAGCGATCAAACCGACGCTGACCTGTTCGGAATCGCCGATGATGACCTTGCCGCCGCGGTCAGTCAATTCATCGTTCGGGGCGGCCGAATCCGAGGTGTGCGAGGTTGGGTTGTCGACAAGGAACTCGAGCGGGAACCGGCCGAATTAGTCGAATATGTGCTGGAGCATGCATATCGCGATGTTCGCGACGGTAGCGAATTGCCGAAGGAGGTCATTGTCCCGATTGTCCCGGCAGATTCCGCCGCTGTTTCCGAATGGCTTTCGACCCTGAAGGGCACAAAGGTCGCTGTTCGTGTTGCACAGCGAGGCGACAAAAAGGCTCTTGCCGAAACGGCGCTCACAAACGCGAAGCATGCACTCATGCTCTACAAAACGCGTAGGACGGCTGACTTCACAGCACGCGCGGATGCCCTTGCCGGACTCCAAAAGGCTCTCGGATTACAAGACGCGCCACTTCGCATCGAGTGTTTCGATGTCAGCCATCTCGCGGGCACGGACGTGGTCGCATCCATGGTGGTCTTTGAAGATGGACTTCCAAGAAAGGACCAGTACCGGCGTTTCTCAATTGAGCAAACCACCGACGATACGGATTCGATCTACCAGGTTCTGATGCGGCGCCTCAAATACCTAAAGGAGCCCGCATTTCCTTCAGGAACCGACTCGGGGGTTGAAAAAGAGGTATCCAAGTTCGCCTATCGGCCGAACCTACTCGTTGTCGATGGGGGAGAGCCGCAGGTGAACGCGGCCGCACGAGCGCTCAAAGACTCGGGAGTCACAGACCTTGCCGTTGTCGGTATCGCAAAGCGACTCGAGGAGGTCTGGAAGCCGGGCGAGCCGTATCCGGTCATCCTGCCCCGCGCCACCGATGAGCTCTTTCTGATCCAGCGCATCCGCGATGAGGCTCACCGATTCGCCATTACCTACCAACGAAACAAGCGCAAGGCTGCTATCTCGACTCGTTTGATTGAGATTCCGGGTCTCGGTGAAAAACGCGTCGCGGCACTTTTACGGCATTTCGGTTCGATAAAACGACTAAAGCTTGCAAGCGCGGACGAGATAGCCGCGGTAGCCGGTATCGGCCCCATTTTGGCAAACCAAATCGCCCAAGAAGTGCAATCTACGTAACCTTTTAGAAAAGCGGTACATCGGCGTGTCGCGATTGGTTAGACTGTCCGAAAGTCCCGAATTCTCGGGCGACACGCCGTCGAACATGGGGGAGCCATGAACAGCACCGAGCAGGTTGGCCGCAAGCCAGAATTGCTGCTCGTGACTGGCATGTCCGGCGCGGGGCGATCCACCGTCGGTAACGCCCTCGAAGACCTTGGCTGGTACGTGGTCGACAATTTACCTCCGCAAATGCTGGATCCAATCGCGGATCTGTTCACGCTAACCAAATCGCCTTTTCCTCGGCTAGCTGTGGTGATTGACGTGCGGGGTGGCGAGTTCTTCAGCGCCCTGAGCGACCATGTCGCCGACCTCCGGACCAGAAACGTAAATCTGCGCGTGCTGTTCTTGGAGGCCAGCGACGCATCCCTGGTGAAGCGTTTCGAGCAGGTTCGTCGACCACACCCGCTCCAGGGTGACGGAACGATTCTCGACGGCATCACCGAGGAGCGCGCGCGTCTGCTCTCGGTTCGCGATCAAGCTGATGTGTTGATTGACACATCCGACCTGAACATCCACCAGCTGAGCACACGCATCAGTGAAGGTTTCTCACTCGAACAATCTGGCAAATTGAATGTGACCGTAATGAGCTTCGGCTTCAAATACGGGCTTCCATCCGATGCCGACATGGTTGCCGACATGCGGTTCCTGCCAAACCCGTTCTGGAACGAAGACTTGCGTCCGTACACCGGGCTAGATAGCAAAGTAGCCGAATTCGTGACCGAACAAAATCGAGCCCAAGAATTCCTGACCAATTACGTTGCTGCACTGAAGCCAGTTCTTGCCGGCTATCAGTCCGAGAACAAGCGTTACGCGACCATCGCCATTGGTTGCACAGGTGGCAAACACCGCTCGGTGGCGATGGCCGGCGCTTTGGCCGAACTTCTAAAGAATGACCCTGAACTTCGAATTAACCTGAAACACCGAGACATGGGCAAGGAGTAAGAACCATGGCACTCACGGCAGATCTAAAAGACGAACTAGCACGCATTGAAATCACCAAAAAGGTCGTACGCGCTGCGGAGCTAGCGACGATTCTTCGCTTCGCGGGGGGCCTGCACCTAATTTCAGGCAAGGTGGCCATTGAGGTCGAGGTAGACACGGCTCAGCTAGCTCGTCGCATCCGCAAGGACATCGCCGACCTATTCGGCATCGACAGCGAACTGGCCGTTATTTCCCCGAGTGGCCTGCGTCGATCGAGCCGTTATCAGGTTCGCGTCATCAAACAGGGTGACGTCCTTGCTCGACAGACCGGATTGCTTGACCAGCGCGGGCGCCCAGTGCGAGGCCTCCCGGCGACACTCGTCTCTGGTTCGATCGAAGAGGCGCAGGCAATCTGGCGTGGAGCCTTTCTAGCACACGGTTCGCTCACCGATCCCGGTCGCAGTGCATCCCTCGAAATCACGGCCCCCGGTAACGAGGCTGCCATGGCGTTAGTGGGTGTTGCCCGGCGACTCGGCGTGAGCGCTAAGGCGCGCGAGGTTCGCGGTGCATTCCGGGTGACGGTTCGTGAGGGCGAGGGCATTTCAGCCATCCTCACCCACATCGGCGCACATGCTCTGGTTCTGCGCTGGGAGGAATTGCGCCTTCGCCGCGAGGTTCGCGCCACCGCAAACCGTCTGGCTAACTTTGACGACGCAAACCTCCGCAGGTCGGCGCAAGCCGCTGTTGCAGCCGGCGCCCGAGTCGAGCGAGCACTCGAGATTTTGGGCCCGGACATCCCCGAGCACCTGAGTTATGCAGGTCGCCTGAGACTTGAGCACAAGCAGGCCTCGCTCGATGAGCTGGGACACCTTGCTGACCCTCCAATGACCAAGGATGCGATCGCGGGACGCATCCGTCGATTGCTTGCAATGGCAGATAAGCGAGCCGCTGAGTTAGGCATCCCTTCAACCGACGCGTTCGTTCCTGACGAACTCGACGAGGAATAGACCAACCCTTCGCTGGGTTTAACCAACCAAGAACAAATAGGAGCAATCATGACTAAGTACACCCTCCCTGAACTGACCTATGACTACGCCGCCCTCGAGCCGAACATCTCGGGCCGCATCATGGAACTCCACCACGACAAGCACCACTTGGCTTATGTAAATGGTGCAAACACGGCGCTTGAGCAGTTGGCCGAGGCGCGCGACAAAGGTGACTTTGCCAACATCAACAAGCTTCAGAAGGACCTTGCTTTCCACCTTTCGGGTCACGTAAACCACTCGATTTTTTGGAAGAACCTTTCACCAAATGGTGGCGACAAGCCAGTTGGCGAATTGGCTGCCGCAATCGACGAATTCTTTGGTTCGTTCGACAAGTTCCAGGCGCACTTTAACGCGGCTGCTATGGGTATTCAGGGTTCCGGATGGGCCTTCCTGGCCTGGGATTCACTAGGCGAGAAGCTGATCATCGAGCAGCTTTATGACCAGCAGGGCAACATCGCCACCGCCACCGTTCCGCTGTTGATGCTGGACATGTGGGAGCACGCTTTCTACCTCGACTATGTCAACGTCAAGGCAGATTACGTAAAGGCTTTCTGGAACATCGTCAACTGGGCAGATGTTCAGGCGCGTTTCGATGCGGCTCGCAGCAAAACCAGTGGTCTTCTGCTAGCCTAAAAGCAGTTTTTCCACCCGAAGGCGCGTGGCTAAATAAGAGTCTTGTGACTCATTACCAAATCGAAACCGCGCCGTTTCTGGCGCCTAATCCGTTCGGAGAAAAACATGGCAACTCGCGTTGGCATCAATGGCTTTGGCCGCATCGGTCGTAACTACCTTCGTGCAGAACTTGCAAAGGGAACCGACCTCGAGATCGTTGCAGTAAACGACCTTTCAGACCCAGCGTCACTCGCGCACCTGCTCAAGTACGACTCAATCACCGGTCGTCTAAACCAGGACGTTAGCGTCGACGGTCAGAACATCATCGTTGGCGGCAACGTCATCAAGGTTCTAGCAGAGCGCAACCCAGAAGACCTTCCTTGGGGCGAGCTCGGCGTTGACATCGTAATCGAGTCAACCGGTCGCTTCACCGACGCTGAGAAGGCGCAGGCACACATCAAGGCTGGCGCGAAGAAGGTAATCATCTCGGCTCCGGCAACCGGAGAAGACGCCACTTTCGTCATCGGTGTGAACGAGCACCTTTACGACAACGAGAAGCACCACATCATCTCGAACGCATCGTGCACCACCAACTGCCTTGCTCCGTTCGCCAAGGTCTTCAACGACAAGTTCGGCATTGAAAACGGTCTGATGACCACCGTCCACGCCTACACCGCAGACCAGAACCTTCAGGACGGCCCACACAGCGACCTTCGTCGTGCTCGTGCAGCTGCGCTGAACATCGTTCCTTCGTCAACCGGCGCCGCAAAGGCCATCGGTCTCGTTTTGCCTGAGCTCAAGGGCAAGCTGGATGGTTACGCGCTGCGCGTACCAGTTCCGACCGGTTCGATCACCGACCTCACTTTGGTTTCGAAGACCGAAGTGACCGTTGACGAAATCAAGGCTGCCTACAAGGAGGCTGCTGCGAGTGGTCCACTCAAGGGCATCCTGGCTTACACCGAGGCGCCAATCGTCTCGGCCGACATCGTGACTGACCCACACTCATCGATCGTCGACGCTGGCCTGATCAAGGTCATCGGCAAGACCGTGAAGATCTCTTCGTGGTACGACAACGAGTGGGGTTACTCGAACCGTCTAGTTGAGCTAACCGAGCTCGTAGCGAGCAAGCTCTAAGCAACAGCCCTAGGGCTGAGCACAAGTGAACTGGGTTCAGATTCCAAATCTGGACCCAGTTCTCACTTAGTAAGAAGAAAGAAACACAATGCGCACTCTGGCAAGCCTCCCGAATCTTGATGGCAAGAGAGTCATCATCCGATGCGACCTCAACGTTCCACTTGATGGTGACCGAATCACCGATGATGGCCGTATTGTTGCATCGGTGCCGACCATCAAGCACCTAACTGACCAGGGCGCAAGCGTCATCGTCATCTCACACCTGGGTCGACCTGACGGAACTCCGGAGGCAAAGTACTCGCTGGCACCTGCCGCCAAACGCCTCGGTGAATTGCTGGAACAGGACGTTTTCTTCGCAACTGACACCGTTGGCAGTGAAGCTCGCGGCGCCGTGAAAGCTCTCGACCGCGGGGGAGTCGTGGTTCTTGAGAACCTTCGCTTCAATGCGGCAGAAACTAGCAAGGACGCGGCTGAGCGCGAGGCCTTTGCCGCGAAACTGGCCGAATTTGCAGACTTCTTCATCAGCGACGGCTTCGGTGTAGTTCACCGCAAGCAGGCGAGTGTCTACGAGCTCGCAAAGGCGCTTCCGAGTGCTGCCGGCCTGCTCATCGAGAAAGAGGTAGAGGTTCTGCAGCGCCTCACCACGACTCCGGAGCGCCCATACGCAGTTGTGCTTGGCGGCTCAAAGGTCTCAGACAAACTCGGAGTAATCGACCACCTACTGCCAAACGTCAACAAGCTTCTTGTCGGCGGGGGAATGGTCTTCACCTTCTTGGCCGCACAGGGCCACAAGGTCGGCTCAAGTCTTCTCGAGCAGGACCAGATTGCCACCTGCCAGGAATATCTAAAACGAGCAGCAGAGCTCGGAGTCGAAGTAGTTCTTCCGACCGACATCGTTGTCGCTAGCAAGTTCGGCGCCGATGCGGATGTAGCTATCACCCCAGCCGATGCCATCGAGGGCAGCCCATTCGGAGCCAGTGGTCTCGGTTTGGACATCGGCCCTGATTCGGCCGAGCGCTTCGCATCGGAGATCAGAAGCTCAAAGACCATCTTTTGGAATGGCCCGATGGGCGTCTTTGAGATTGACAAGTTTGCAAATGGCACTCGAACCGTTGCCGCTGCGCTGACCGAAACCGAGGGATTCAGTGTTGTCGGTGGCGGAGACTCTGCTGCAGCTGTGCGCATCCTCGGCTTCGAGGATGCCCAGTTCGGCCACATCTCAACCGGTGGTGGTGCAAGCCTCGAATTCCTCGAGGGCAAATCACTGCCCGGTCTAGAAGTTCTCGGTTTCGTCGCCTAGTCGATACCGATCGTCAGATTTCCAAGTAGAAAGAATCGAAATGGCTAACCGCGTACCGTTCATCGCAGGTAACTGGAAAATGAACCTCGATCACCAGCAGGCAATTGCGCTGGTGCAGAAACTGGCTTGGACTCTAAACGAGGCAGGTCACGACTACCAGGGTGCCGAAGTTGCGGTCTTCCCACCATTCACGGATTTGCGCACGGTGCAGACCCTCATCGATGCCGAGAAGTTCGAGTTGGCTCTGGGCGCGCAGGACCTTTCAAAGCACGACTCGGGCGCTTACACCGGTGAAATCTCGGGTGCTTTCTTGGCCAAATTGGATGTCAAGTACGTGCTCATCGGTCACAGCGAACGCCGCAGCTACCACAACGAAGACGACGCAGTTGTCCAGGCGAAAACCGCGGCTGCATTCCGTCACGGACTCGTCCCTGTCATCTGCGTTGGCGAAACCCTCGAGGAACTTGAAGCAGAGGGAGCCAGCGCTGTTCCGGTGCGGCAGACTCTCGCCGCGCTAGCCGGCCATGACAACCTCGGCGAGTTCGTAATCGCATACGAACCGGTATGGGCCATTGGCACGGGCAAAGTCGCCACTCCGGAGGAAGCAGCGAATGTCTGCGGCAAAATTCGCGAGGCCATTGCCCAGCAGTACGGTGATGAGCTTGCCGGCAAGACCCGAATTCTCTACGGCGGTTCAGTGAAGGCGAACAACGTTGCCGGATTCCTAAAGAGCGTCGAGGTTGACGGTGTTCTGGTCGGTGGCGCTAGCCTGGATGCCGATGAGTTCAGCGGCATAGCGCGCTTCCAGAAGCACATCGCTCTATAATTTTCTAGGCTCATTAAGTCTTTGAGACGTATGAGCGACTGGTCGAGAGATCGACCTCAAACCGAAGAGGAACTGTAATGACCGCAATTCACATCGCTCTGTATGTGCTTCTAGCAATCACCAGCTTGCTGTTGACCCTGCTCATCCTGCTGCACAAAGGACGCGGTGGCGGTCTTTCCGACATGTTCGGTGGAGGCGTAACCAGTAACCTTCAGTCTTCGGGCGTTGCCGAGCGAAACCTCAACCGCATCACGGTAATTCTGGGTATCGTTTGGGTGTTCGTAATCATCGCCCTCGGCCTGTTCACTCGTTTCACCAGCGCCTAGCTGACAGAGCATCAGTAAATAGGGGATTCAAGTATGTCAACTGGAGGATCAGCAATTCGTGGTTCGCGCATCGGCGCAGGCCCGATGGGCGAGCAAGACCGTGGCTTCAAAGCTGAACGAGTGATTCGAAACTACTACTGCATCAACGGTCACAGCCAGAGCCCGATGTTTGCGGCAAACCTCGATGAGGCTGACATCCCTGAAACCATCGATTGCCCAAACTGTGGCCTACCTTCGGGTCAGGACAAAGACAACCCACCGGTCGTTGCCAAGCACGAGCCTTACAAGACGCACCTTGCCTACGTCAAAGAGCGTCGCACTGAAGAAGAAGCTGAACAGCTTCTGGACGAGGCCGTGGCAGCGGTTCGCGATCGACGCATCCGCCTTGCCGAGGCAGCCAAGGCTTCGGCTAACTAGTCTGAAATTGCGGTCGCGGCCGCTTCATCGATAAACCAAACGTTCCTGAGGCGTCCCTTTAGCTGACCGACTGGCAGTCGCTCTGGTTCTGACGAGAAGGCAACACCTACGGCTTCCGCCTTGTCAGCACCCGCAACGGTAAACCAAATTTCTTCGATCCGGTTCAACGCTTCGTAACTGAGGCTAAGTCGCTCTGGCGGCGGCTTCGGCGAATCGTGTTCGGCGATAATCGTGACACCAGGCATCGGTGAGGGCTTACCCGGAAATAGCGAGGCTACGTGGCCGTCCGGCCCCATACCCATGTACGCGAACGCGATCTCTGGATTCCATGCCCCGTAGTGCTGAGCGAATACGGCTGCAGCCTCCTCGAGATCGAGACCGGCCTCGGCCGCCGGAAACTCATGCAGATTCTCACGCGGGACAGCGATGTGCGCGAGTAGCGCATCCCAAGCCTGATTGAAGTTTCTATCGGGGGAATCGGCCGCGACAAAACGCTCGTCACCCCACCAGAAGTGCAACCTCGAATAGTCAATTTGGTCACGCTTGGTGTGCAAGTTCCAAAGTGCCAAGGTCTTTATGCCGACGGTTCCGCCGGTAATGCCGATGTGGACTAATTCGCGTTGCTCAAGCAGCTCCAAGACTCGATTGATACCGGCATCGGCCGCGGCAAGCGCGGTTGCATCGGCGGTTGGAAAGCGCTGAACGATGGTGGATGACATAGATCAGTTGTTCTTGAAGGTGGCGATGACCTTGCCAAACAGATCATCTGGGTCCAATCTGCGCATGTCCTCGCTCAGACAATCACGCAGGCTACGACGTGGCAGAGAAATCTCGCGAGTCGGTTGCGTCGGCTGGATTAGCGTTGCGACCTCGGGTAGGTTGCGAACAATCTCAATGTCGCCACTCTTGCGGGTCAGTTTCACTCCACGGATGCCGCTGACGGCCTGACCGCGAACGTAACGCACAAGTTTGACATCAACCTTGAGCTTTAGCTTCAGCCAAGCGGCAAGCAGGTCGGTGCTCGGGGAATCCTCGGCTCCGGTAACCTCAACCGATTCCACGGTGTCATAGGGCGGCTGGTCGAGAATCGCCGCAAGCTGCGCACGCCAGAGGGTTAGACGCGTCCAGGCAAAATCGCTGTCGCCAGGGACATACGTTCTTGCCAGGTTAGCCAGAAATGCGTGATGGTCTTCGGCCTCGGCCGCATCGGTGATGCGTCGCGTTGCGATTCGACCAATCTGTGACTCGGCTGCGTTAGCAGGAGCTGCCGACGGCCACCAGGCCACAACCGGAGCATCCGGCAAAAGTAATCCGGTGACCAAACTCTCCGGGTCGTTTGCGACCTCGCCGAATGCACGCAGGATGATTACCTCGGACGCACCAGCATCGCCGCCAATTCTGATCTGCGCGTCCAAACGGTCTTCGCCCTGACTGGCACTTGCCGATGGGTCATCCGCGAGTACGATGACTCGACACGGGTGCTCATGCGACGATTCGTTGGCGGCCTTCACGGCGGTTTCCAGCCCGGTCAAGTCGGTCTGGATAACCAGTGTGAGGACTCGGCCCAGAGCAACGGCGCCACCCTGTTCGCGAATTTGAACGAGCTGCTTTGAAACCTTGCTGATGGTGGTGTTAGGTAGGTCGACGATCACGGGATTCTCCAAGCTCGGCCGTCGGCGGCCATCATTTCATCAGCCGAGGCCGGACCCCAACTACCGGGACGGTACTGGTCGATTGGTCCTGGCTGTTTTGCCCAAAATTCAAGAATCGGGTCCAGAATCTTCCACGAGAGTTCGACTTCCTCGTGACGCGGGAACAGTGGGGGATCACCCAAGAGAACATCGAGGATGAGTCTCTCGTAGGCCTCAGGGCTCGCCTCGGTAAACGCGTGTCCGTAACCGAAGTCCATGGTCACGTCGCGTACCTGCATGCCAACGCCCGGGACCTTAGAGCCGAAACGAATGGTCACACCTTCGTCAGGCTGAACGCGGATCACAAGTGCGTTCTGCCCGAGTGCACTGGTTTGCGATTCCTCGAAGAGCTGCTGAGGAGCACGCTTGAAGACCACTGCAATTTCGGTTACGCGACGCCCGAGACGCTTACCGGCGCGAAGGTAGAACGGTACGCCATCCCACCGGCGGGTGTTGATGTCAAGACGCATGGCCGCATAGGTTTCGGTGGCCGATTCAGGGTTCATGCCATCCTCATCGAGGAAGGCCAGAACCTTCTCGCCACCTTGCCAACCACCTGCATACTGACCACGAGCGGTGTGCTTGCGAAGATCCTTCGGAAGACGAACCGCCGAGAGCACCTTCTCCTTCTCTGCGCGCAGATCCGCCGCGTCGAAAGATACTGGCTCTTCCATCGCGGTAAGCGCCAGGAGCTGAAGCAGGTGGTTCTGGATCACATCGCGGGCAGCTCCAACACCGTCGTAATAACCCGCGCGACCACCAACGCCGATGTCTTCAGCCATCGTGATTTGAATGTGGTCGATGTAGTTGGCGTTCCAGAGCGGCTCGAACATCTGGTTTGCAAAACGCAGCGCCAAAATGTTCTGGACGGTTTCTTTACCGAGATAGTGGTCGATGCGGAACACGGAATCGGGCGGGAACACCGATTCAACCACTTCGTTCAGCTCACGAGCTGACTGCAGGTCGTGACCGAATGGCTTCTCGATGACTAC
>JAGWTM010000006.1 GCA_028868975.1 Actinomycetales bacterium | reverse complement strand
ATCCAATTTGCGCCGACCAAATCGTCGAGTCCGGCCACCCAGCAGGTGTCTTGCAAGGCAACCTCCAGTGAGGCCCTGACCGACTCGAATTGTCGAGTCGATTCAAGATAAAGGTAAGCGGCTCGCGTGTCTCCCCCGACGAAGCTCAACGATGGCAATTGCAATTCCGCCAATTCAATTTGAGCACCGGGTCGGACATCCACGATCCCGTGATCCGCGGTAACCAAAAGGCCCGTACGTCGACCCAAACTCTCGTTGAGTCGTCTGACTTGAGCATCAAGGGCCTCTACCCTGTCGAGCCAAAACTGCGACTTGGCGCCTTTGGCATGGGCGGCTTGATCGAGCTCGGGCACATACAAATAAACGAGTTGATTCGGGTTTTTGACAGTTTCAATCGCCCGAGTGATCCGCTCTTCAAGACTCTGCGCTGGCACGTAAGCGGCCTCCGGCATGATCACATTTGTGAACCCCGATCGCGCGTATGCGGCCGGACCAATGAAGCTAACCTTCACCGCACTATTTCGCGCCCGGTCAGAGACCGTGTCTCCCTCGCGCCAGCCACGACTGGATTCGAAATCGCTCCAGCCGCTAAGCAGGTTTTGCGACTGGTTTCGACCGCGATCCAGGATTCGATAGCCGACGAACCCATGCTGACTTGGCTGTAATCCCGAAGCGAAACTGGTGAGAGCCGCAGCCGTGGTTGATGGGAACACGGTTGAAATTGCCTTCGACGCGCCCAGCGCCATGTTTAGAAATCGCGCGTGGCCGCCAGCTTCCTTCAGATTGTGAAAACCTAGCCCGTCGACCATCAAGACGATTGCCGAGTCAACCGGCTTCAAACCAAGTGCGTTTGAGGTTCCGTTGATGCTGTCAAAGGCCGCTTGGAAGACATCGGACAGCCTCCCAAGACTTTTGGGCGCGGAAGGTAGCATCGTAGGCATCCAGTCCAGTCTGCCACGCGGACCTGAGCCCCTTCTACAAAACAGGAAACATGACCGCTAGTCCGAACTCTGAAGAGCGCATCGTCGATATAGACCTGTCGCTCGAGATGCAAGAGTCGTTTCTGGAGTACTCGTACTCGGTCATCTATGCTCGAGCCCTCCCAGACGCTCGCGACGGACTCAAGCCTGTTCATCGCCGCATTGTTTACCAAATGGGTGAGATGGGCCTTAGACCAGATCGAGGTCACGTCAAATCCGCGCGTGTAACTGGCGAAGTTATGGGCAAGCTGCATCCCCATGGCGACGGTGCAATCTACGACGCCCTTGTCCGAATGGCGCAACCTTTCAGTCTCCGTATGCCACTCATCGACGGACACGGTAATTTTGGTTCGCTGGACGATGGCCCTGCAGCGGCGCGTTATACAGAAGCTCGTCTCAGTCAAGCTGCGATGCTGATGAACGATGGCCTAGATGAAGACGTCGTTGATTTCAAACCGAATTACGATGCCCAGCTGACCGAACCCGAGGTGCTACCGGCGGCGTTCCCGAATCTTTTGGTCAATGGTGCAAGCGGTATCGCGGTTGGTATGGCCACGAACATGCCGCCACACAATCTTCGCGAAGTCATTGCCGCCGCGCGCTACCTGTTAGGGCACCCAGAGGCGACACTCGAGGATCTGATGAAGTACGTGCCTGGGCCGGACCTTCCAACTGGCGGCATCATCGTGGGCATGGATGGGATTCGTGATGCCTATGCCACGGGTCGAGGCGTTTTCAAGACCCGCGCCAAGGTGAGTGTGGAGAGCGTTAGCCCGAGAAAACTTGGTCTTGTCGTAAGTGAACTCCCCTACCTCGTTGGCCCAGAAAAAGTTATTGAAAAGATCAAGGACGGGGTGAACTCCAAGAAGCTCCAGGGAATCTCGGATGTCACCGACCTAACCGACCGAGCGAATGGTCTCAAACTGGTCATCGGGCTAAAGACGGGTTTTGATCCGCAGGTCGTCCTTGATTTGCTATACCGTTTCACTCCACTGGAGGATTCCTTCGGCATAAACAATGTTGCGCTGGTAAATGGTCGTCCTGCCACTTTGGGTCTTCGCGACTTGCTTGGTGTGTATCTCGCGCACCGCATCACCGTCACCCGTCGCCGCAGTCAGAACCGACTAGGTAAACGCCAGGCTCGCCTGCACCTGGTTGAAGGCCTTCTAACGGCGATTCTCGACATCGATCGGGTCATCAAATTGATTCGCGAGAGCGATGAGGTGGATGAGGCTAGGCAGCGACTCCGTGATGCCTTCAAATTAAGCGAGTTGCAGGCAGAGTACATCCTCGAACTTCGTTTGCGGCGCTTGACCAAATTCAGTCGCATCGAACTGGAGGCCGAACGAGACCAGTTGCTCGAGGAGATAGCAAACCTTCAGCGCATCTTGTCCTCAGATCAGGCTCTTCGCGACTTGGTATCGACCGAGCTGAGTGAAGTTTCGGATCGCTACGGCGATGACCGAAGAACCATCCTGATGTCGGAGACCGAGGAAGTCAGACCGCTTTCAGCGGCAAAGGCTGCCTCAGTCGATGCCGAGCTGGCCGATGGGCCCTGCTTCATAGCACTCACCGCATCCGGTCGGATTGCACGTCTACCTGAAAATCCGGGCAGGTCATCAGCCAAGCGCGCCAAACACGATGCCTTGGCGAATGAGTTCTCAACCACGACGCGCTCAGATCTGGTTTTCGTAACTTCGAAGGGCCGTGGACTGAGAATCCACGCGGCCGACGTACCGCCAGGTGATTCACTCGACTCCACGGCATCATTCGTCGAGGCGGCAAGCTTCCTAGGCCTGAAAGCCGATGAACGCCTGTTGCTGGTCCTAGAGGCAAATGATGCGAATCAAATTGCGCTTGGAACGAGCCAAGGCGTTGTCAAACGCGTCGTTGCCGATTATCCGAGCAAGGATGAGTTCGAGCTCATCACCCTAAAGGAAGGCGACGAGGTTGTTGGTGCGGCGATTGCCGATGACTCGTCCGAATTAATCTTCGTCACATCCGACGCTCAACTCTTGCATTACTCGGCCGAACTGGTTCGTCCGCAAGGTCGTCCAGCTGGCGGAATGGCCGGTATCAACCTATCTGCAGATGCCAAGGTGATTTTCTTTGGCGCGGTGAGAGATGCCAACGAGGCCGTAGTCCTCACAGCAGCCAACAGCTCGTCGGCGCTCGCTGGCACGGACGCAGGTAGCGCGAAACTCTCGCTATTGGACGAGTTCCCCGCCAAGGGTCGAGCCACCGGTGGTGTACGAGCCCAGCGCTTCGTTCGTTCTGAAGACCAGCTCTATTTCGCATGGGTGGGCTCAGCCGAGCCAAGAGGTTTGACCCCCGATGGAAAACCACTCCAGTTACCAGTTGAACCTATGAAACGCGACGCGAGCGGTTCACCGCTGACGGGATTTGTAGGCTCAGTCGGCGTAGCTCACCTGGACTAAGAAATCCTCAACTGGCAAAAGGTTGTCGCCCTCGGGCTCCTTATCGAGCGCTACGCGTCGATTCGTTCACGTTCGAAGCTGTCGGCCGAGTCGACGATGAAGTCACGTCGTGGAGCGACTTCGTTGCCCATCAAGAGTTCAAAAACCGCTTCTGCCGCGGCAGCATCTTCAACGCGTACTCGACGCAGCGTGCGATGTTGTCTATCCATGGTGGTTTCCGCCAGCTGGTCTGCGTCCATTTCACCCAATCCCTTGTAGCGCTGGATGGGTTCCTTGTACCGCTTCCCGGTTGCCGCCAAGCGAGCGAGGACCTGCTCTAGTTCCTGCTGAGAATAGGTGTACAAAACCTCATTCTTCTTCGAACCGCTGTTGATCACTTCGACGCGGTGCAACGGCGGCACGGCAGCAAAGACGCGACCTGCCTCCACCAACGGTCTCATGTAGCGGAAAAACAGCGTCAGCAAAAGAGTCCTAATGTGTGCACCATCAACATCGGCATCGCTCATCAGGATGACCTTGCCGTAGCGAGCGGCTTCAAGGTCGAAGCTTCGGCCAGAACCGGCGCCGATTACTTGAATGATCGATGCGCATTCGGCGTTAGACAGCATGTCGCTGACAGAAGCCTTTTGTACGTTGAGAATCTTTCCTCGAATCGGCAGTAAAGCCTGGAATTCGCTGTCGCGCGCCAATTTCGCGGTTCCGAGAGCGGAATCACCCTCGACGATGAAAAGCTCTGAACCCTCGGTCTCCTGAGTGCGACAGTCAACCAGCTTGGTCGGAAGCGATGAGCTTTCAAGAGCGTTCTTGCGGCGCTGGGTCTCCTTGTGGGTGCGGGCCGAAATGCGGGCCTTCATCTCGGAGACAACCTTCTCGAGCAGCAGCGTTGCCTGCGTTTTATCGTCCCGCTTTGAGCTGGTGAATCTGTCGTTCAAGGCCTTGGCGACGACGTTCGCAACGATGTTCTTTACCGCTGGAGTACCAAGTACCTCCTTGGTTTGCCCTTCGAATTGGGGCTCGGCCAGGCGAACCGTGATAACCGCGGTTAGGCCGGCTAGCGCATCCTCTTTTTCTAACTTGTCAGAGCCAACCTTAAGTTTTCGGGCATTGGCTTCGACCTGAGCCCGCAGAATCTTCAAGATGGCCTGTTCGAACCCGGCAAGGTGTGTTCCGCCCTTTGGCGTAGCGATGATGTTGACAAAGCTCTTGAGCTGAGTCTCGTACCCGGTTCCCCAACGAACCGCGATGTCGACCTGGCAGTTTCTCTCTACATCGCGTGAGACCATGTTGCCCGAGTCATCTAGCACCGGAATGGTTTCGGTGAATTTGCCTTCGCCAGAAAGTCTCCAGGTGTCCGTCAATCGATTGTCTGGGGCCAAGAAGTCGGCAAATTCCGTGATGCCGCCGTCAAATCTGAACTGGTGTTTGGCCGGGGAGCTACCAGCCGATTGACGACGATCATCAATCTCGAGCGCCAAACCCGGCACCAGAAAAGCAGTCTGACGGGCACGATTCAATAGATCCTCAATGCTGAAGACAGCATCCCGAATAAAGATTTGAGGGTCCGCCCAATAGCGGACGCGAGAACCCGAAACACCCTTGGCGACTTTGCCAATAATTTCTAGCGAGGATGAGTCCTCGAATGGAGTGAATGGATTGTCAGGAGCCACACCTTTGGAGTCGTCGAAGCGACCTGGTTCACCCCTGCGGAAGGACATCTTGTGCGTCTTGCCGTCTCTATCAACTTCAACATCGAGACGTTGCGACAGTGCGTTTACGACCGAAGCACCTACACCGTGCAATCCTCCCGACGCTGCGTAGGAACCTGAGCCGAACTTTCCGCCGGCATGCAACTTGGTGAAGACCACCTCAACGCCAGTGAGGCCGGTTTTGGGTTCAATGTCAACCGGAATGCCTCGGGCCTGGTCTCTAACCTCAACAGATCCGTCATCGTGAAGCGTGACCTCAATGCGATTTCCGAAACCGGCCAGAGCCTCGTCAACCGAGTTATCGATGATCTCCCAGAGACAGTGCATCAAACCCCGAGAGTCGGTTGAACCGATGTACATGCCGGGACGCTTGCGAACAGCCTCTAGCCCCTCCAGGACGCTGAGATGTCTGGCTGAGTATTCGCTTGATTCTGGCACTCACAAATCGTAAACCGCTGACGAAAAATCCTGAGTGACCAACACGAGTGCAGGGCGATGGAACAATCTCTTCGCAGTTAGCGAACTCGAGGCGAAAATGACGTCTCACGCACCGGACTCGTGTTCCAATAGAGACGTACTGAAGGGACACTCCATGGAAAACACTGAAAACACCGCGACTCTCGTCGAGGAGGCGCCTGCGCTCACCACGGCTGACCGTTGCGACAGCTGTGGAGCCCAGGCATACGTTCGTGTTCTCTTGGAGTCGGGTGAGCTTTTGTTCTGCCGCCACCACGCAAACGAGAATCGTGAGCGACTTGCACCGATTGCCCTCGACTGGCACGACGAGACTGAAAAGCTACTCGCCCGCTAATTCACTCTCAAGAGCCCAGACCCCAGCCTCAAAACTGGAAACTGCCTCGACCCAACTCTGTGAGTAGTTGGCCGGCACGGGATGACCTTCACCGGTGATTTGAGAGACAAGCCAATCTGCAAACCAAGCATTTTTGGCCAACAGCGGGCCGTGCAATTGGGTTCCTAAAAAGTTTCTATAACGCTCGAGAAGCGGAGCGTTCGTTTCGCTGTTTTGATAACCAAGTAGTTTTTTATCCGCCAACACGAGGTCGGATTCAACCACGGCGAAATTACTCTTGCGTTGTCCACTGGTCAGCGTGTTTGAAAAAAGCTCGAATGCAGGTTCGTGCAAGAGTTCCTGACCACTGTTCACGGCAAGGCCATACATGCCGTTATCTATCCAGCTCTTGAGCTGTGACCAATTGTTGGTCAGGTCTCGGCGAACAGCTTGCCAGGCAGCCTCCGAGCCATGACCCAGAAGTAGAAAGTCCGGCTGCGAATTGGGCAACGGGTCACCCGGATGATGGAACTCAATGGCCGAGTCGAAGCCGAACCAATTCATGCGACGCGCCAAAATGCCGGCATTCGCCAGATCGCCGTTGAGATTGAGGTGTTCGGGATACAGCACGAGAAGATTGAACATTTGACTCACCTGGACACATCCTCTGGGTCAGTAAAGCCCAACATGCGGCGGATCCGCCTCATGGCATCCGCTGAGAAAATCACGGTTTTCACGCCTCGCGCTGGGGCAGGAAGGTCGAGGAAGGCTCGAACTGCCGACTCTAGGTCAGGTTCGACAAGGCCCATCGGGACCTCGTCATAGGCAAATCTGAGAGCCATTTCGTAGGCGTTGTACCCGGTAACCACGTCAACCTGAGAGATGTTTGATAGGTCGACGGTCCAGAGCCAACTCGGGTCGTGCACGTCTCGACCAATGGCAACCATCAGACGTTCGGGTTCGGTAGTCAGATAGTCAAGGTTGAGCTGAAAGCTCATCGGATTTTGAACCAGAATGAATTCGACCTGTTGGCCCTCTACCTCGGCAATTTCACCTCTGGCAAACACCGGAGGTAGTTCGCTGAGAGTCTGGCAGGACAAGGCAAAATCGAATTCGTCCCCAAACAATAGCGCAGCGGATTCAATCGCCGCCACGGCATCTAAGGCGAAATGGAGACCGCGATTGGGTAGTTTCACTTCGCCCATGACATCGCCGCGCCGAATCGTTGCTGTGAGCCCGTTCAGCCTCAACACTAAGGCGCTAACCTCAGGTTTCACCCGCTGCTCCAGATAGGTCGGCGCGTATCCGAGGCCGTGCGCTTGCTGGGCCATGAGGACATCATCGATACCAACCCAACTCTTCACGGCGGGGACGTCATCGGCAATCAGCAGCAAATTCTGATCGTCAGCATTCAACACGACGCCATCGCTCGCAGCCGCAGCAGTCTTGGCAAGTTTTTCGCGAACCAGAGCCGGATCAACGAAACGATCGAGTTGGTCCTCCATGACGTTCAGCACCGTGACAAATCTTGGCGGCACGAGATCGACAAGCGTGGCCGCGTGCCCCTCATCCATCTCGAGAATTGCGATGTCGCCGGTGATCCGACCCGAAAGACTCGAGCGTTCGATGATAGTTGCGTAAAAACCCTGGGTGATGTTGGCGGTGCTTGGATTTGTGAAAACCCGCAGCCCGTGCGCACGCGCGATAGCAACCAACATCTTGGTGGTCGTCGATTTGCCAGCGGAACCGGTCACGATAAACACGCCTTGCGGGAACGACCCCAGAGTTCGTTTGAGGATTCCAGGCGCAAGCTTGGACAAAATCACACCCGGCAATGCCGAACCGCCACCTGGCCGAACAAGGCGAATCGCGAATCTAGTCAGTCGACCGACGATAATCGCGAGGAAGTACAAACCGATGCCTAGTTGTCTAGGTAGTCACGGAGCATCTGGGAACGCGACGGGTGACGGAGCTTGGACATGGTCTTTTGCTCAATCTGGCGGATGCGTTCACGAGTCACACCGAACTCTTCACCGATTTGGTCAAGAGTTTTTTGAACTCCGTCACCCAAACCGAAACGTGAACGAATTACGCCAGCTTCACGAGGGTGTAGCGACTCGAGAATGCGTTCCAGTTCACGCTGCAGCATGGTGAAGCCAACAGCGTCGGCTGGAACAACTGCCTCGGTGTCTTCGATGAGGTCACCAAATTCGCTATCGCCATCTTCACCCAACGGAGTCGAGAGCGAAATTGGTTCACGACCGTACTTCTGGACTTCGACCACCTTTTCGGGAGTCATGTCCAGTTCGCGTGCAATTTCTTCAGGCGTCGGTTCGCGCCCAAGGTCTTGCAAGAGCTGTCGCTGAACGCGGGCAAGTTTGTTGATTACTTCAACCATGTGAACAGGGATGCGGATCGTTCTTGCCTGGTCGGCCATGGCTCGCGTAATGGCCTGGCGAATCCACCATGTTGCGTAGGTCGAGAACTTGTAGCCCTTGGTGTAGTCAAACTTCTCCACCGCACGAATGAGACCCAAGTTGCCTTCCTGAATCAGATCCAGGAACTGCATGCCACGGCCGGTGTATCGCTTGGCGAGGCTTACGACGAGACGCAGGTTAGCTTCGAGCAGGTGGCTCTTGGCCTTCTGTCCATCCTTCACGACCCACTTGAGGTCGCGCTCCATTTCTCGAGTTAGGTTCTTGTCGGTTGCAAGCTTCTCCTCGGCAAAGAGACCAGCTTCGATTCGCTTGGCAAGTTCAACCTCAAGCTCTGCATTGAGGAGCGCGACCTTACCAATCTGCTTTAGGTAGTCCTTGACCGGGTCGGCGGTAGCACCGGTGATGGTGGTCGATTGAACCGGAATGTCCTCATCTTCACGATGGGTCAGGATGAGACCGCCGCGGCTATCAAGCTGCTCTTTAGTTTTGGCGTCTACCGGAAGTTCGTCATCGTGGTGGTCCTCAGCAACCTCTGGTTCAACAGCGGTGAGATCGACTGCCTCGGTGGCTTCAGCGACGATTACGGCGACATCATCCTCAATCGCATCTTCGTCGTCTAGTTCTACTTCGTCGTCCATGCCCTTTGGCAGCTTCGCCGCCTTAGGCGCCTTTGGTGCCTTCGCAGCCTTGACCGGCTTGGCCTCGGCCTCTTCGCTCGCGCTGTCTTTTGCGGTTGGCTTAGCCGCTTTGGCTGGCTTAGCCGCCGACTTCTCAGGCTGCTCGGCAATTACCTTGCTTGAAGCAGTCTTCTTAGCAGGGGTCTTCGCAGTGTCACTAGATGCAGACGAGGCCGAAGTCTTAGCCGCCTTCTTAGGGTCATCTGCGACTGTTTTCTTCTCGGCTGCAGCTTTTGCAGACGAGGTCTTCGTGGTCGAGGTTTTGGTCGTTGAGGTGGATTTGGCAGTTGAAGCTGGAATGGTACTTGTTTCCTTTTTGTTTGCGCCCCCGGTGGCTTTTGATTCAGTGGCCTTCGACTTCGAGGTCACCGGCTTTGACTTGGATGCGGGCGCTGGTTCCGGCAAAACCGGTTCCTGAGCGATCGCAGTTTCCTGAGCGATCGCAGTTTCCTGACCCGGGTGCAACAATCTTTCGAAGAAACCACGTTTCTTCGCGCCCTCCGGCTGCTGCTCTTTCTTCGCCATTCCGACCTCTCGGCTCCCCGCCGAGACTAGCGTGAGGCTAATCCGGGCAGTACTTAGACCCATGTCAAGTCGCGATTGCGAAATACATGGGTCTTTCAATAAAGAGTAACGCATGAAACCTATGAAGTCGTGACTTTACGATTCAACTGGCGGCGTTTTCTCTATCGTTACAAACCGCGGTGAGCGGCTTTTTATTTCTCGACTAAAGTCATGCGCTCCACGCGGCGGCGTTCGAGCCAGAAAGCGACCAACCCGATTCCCAGAATCAGAAATTGCACCATCATCGCAAGGCGCAGGCCAACTGCATCGAATAGCGACTCGGACCAGTGCAGTTTTAGCGAAAAATCTAAAACCAACCCAACGGCATACATGATGACAAAGGTCGCTATGAAACCGCCCATGTTAACCAGCCCATTCGCGGAACCCATCCGATCGGTCCGAATGTAAGAGCGAGTGAAATCAAAGGCGATCATGCTGGCCGGTCCGCCAGATCCAATCACCAAAATCAAGAGCCAGAGCAGGCCAATTGGGCTCTGGCCTGGCCAGAGCAGAACTAGCGACCACGCGGCGATGATCGATAACACGGTGATGACAACCAAACGCCCCCGAATTTCTGGTCGCGTTGCGCACAGGTGAGACAGGATCGGACCAATCAAAAAACCGATGCCTACGAAAGATGACAGCATGATGCTGGCGAGCGTCGGCGACACCCCTTGACCTCGAACCAGGTAGGTATAACCCCAGAGCAAAACGAAAACCGAACCGCTTGACTGACAGGTGAAGTGAACCCAGAAGGCCATCCGAACACTGGGATTCCGCAGGTTTTCTAGAACCTGAGATGCAATCGTGCGCCAGGATGCGACCACGCGTACTTCGGCGTCATTTGTCGGAGACTCTTTAATCCATATCCAAGCGACCAAAGCGCTTAGCAACGCTAGAGCACCAAGGGCCGTGTAACCCGAGGACCAGCCGACCTGATGAAGAAAAAACGCGAAAGGAATGGTCGAAAAGACTTGACCAAGTTGTCCTATGTTTGCGTAAAACTGGGTTCGTCTGGTTGCTATCGGCCCGGCATACCAGTGATTGATGAGTCGAATCATAGAGATGAACGTGAAGGCGTCACCCATGCCCAGTATCGCCCGGCCGAAGACTGCCTGCCCGAGTGAATCTGCGCTCGCAACATAAAGTTGACCCGCAGCCATGAAAATTGCCCCGACAACGATGAGGCGCCGGGAGCCGTATCGATCCAGAAGAACTCCAACCGGAAGCTGCATGGCCGCATAAACGGCAAGCTGCATCACAGTCAACGATGACAATTGGGCGGCGGTCACATCAAAACGCTCGGATGCCTGAATTGCGGCGACTCCCAGACTGCTCCGCTCAGCTACTGCCACGAAGTATGCGAGCACGGCTGCAATCGAGACCAAGGTCGCATTCCGCTTCATTTGGCTCCTACCTCAAACTCCTCCAGCGTAAACTACGGCCATGACCAAGCATGCGATCGTCACGGGCGGCAGCGCCGGCATTGGCTTGGAGGTAGCCCTTGCTCTGGCCCACAAGGGATTCGACCTAACCCTGATTTCCAGCCGACAAGATCGTTTAGTGGCAGCCAAAGAACTAATCGAATCACGCTCGCGGTCAAAAGTGGACACGGCCGCTGTCGATTTTGCAGATTTGAACGCGGTCAGCCGATTCTGTGATCAGCATGCCCAAGACTGGGACCTCTTGGTCAATAACGCGGGTATCAAAATCGTGAACAACGCTGGCCAGAGCGCTCAGGGCTTTGAGCGGCACCTTGCCATCAATCACCTCGCGCACTTTGCGCTTACCAATGGGCTAATGCCAACAGCTCAACATCAGGCCCGCATCGTCACCGTATCCTCAATCGTTGCCCGCTTCGCACCTCACGATGTCTTTGCTAACCGGTCTTTCACGACGTCAGAGCGTTATGCGGCAAGCAAGCTCGCGAACCTTGGATTCGCGATTGAATTGGACAATAGACTTCGAGCGGCTGGCCGCGAACAACGATCGATTGCGGCACATCCCGGATTCACCAGAGCCGAGCCATACGGCTCAAGGGCAACTAGATTTGCGGAATTTTTGTTTGCTCAACACGCCCAGAGAGGCGCTCTTCCGATTCTCGAGGCAGCTATTGCCAGCTCCCCTAACCCCTATTACGGGCCTGTTATAGCCGAACTTTGGGGTAGGCCAACGGTAGCTAAGGTAAACCCAATTGTTCTGGATGATAGTTGGCGTCAGTCGCTCTGGTCAGAATCTGAAAACCTGACGCGAGTTAAATTCGACTTTTAGTTGTGTGAGTCTTGGCCTTCGCCCGGTTCGGCATTTCTCTGCCGGGCTGCCAGGAAGTCTTCCAGTTCTGCGGCCAGACTGTCAGCGTCGGGAACAAGTTTCTGTCGGCGGTGCAATGGACTCTTCGATGGACCGACATTGGTCTGAGCGTATCCCTGCTCCAAATTTGCGACCATCCGCTGAAGTTCTTCATTCTCAGCCACTTGGTTGTTTAGTTTCGCCGTGAAGTCGCGGTTGGCCTCTCGAAGCTCGTCGGTTGCGAAGACCAGGCCAGTTGAAGACATTAGGTGCTCAAAGGCCGCTACCCCGGCTGCTGGATATTCACTGTCCGCAAGATAGTGCGGAACCAGCAGAACGTATCCCAAAGTCGGAAATTCAATTTGCTGAAGTTTGAACTCGATGAGGTGCAACACATTGCCCGGCACCTGTGTCTGGGGTTTCCATTCCGAAACGGAATCGATAATGTCCTGGCGATTGCCGCTCACCGTGATTCCGATTTCGCGAGTATGAGGAATCGGGAACGGAATTGAATGGACCCAGGTGAAGTCTTGTACTCCCAGCTCCTCGATTAGCAGTTGAATGGCGTCGGAGAAGGCCTCCCAGCGCAGGTCAGGCTCATAGCCGTGTAAGAACAGAAATGGCTGCTTCGCTTCATCCCAAACCTGGTATACGGCTAACACTGGCGGCGCGTATTCCGAGATGTGATCCTTTTCGAAGAACATCAGTGGACGCCTTGAGCGGTAGTCCAAAAGTTCGTCGTTATCAAACTCGACGACAATCTCGTGCTCAAACTGCTTGAAAATCTGCTCCGCGACCTGGTCGAGAGTCGAGCCGGCATCTGTAAAGCCCGAAAGCGCAGCAACCATGTGGAGTCCGGTCGGTACGCTCTCGGCGTCCTCACTGAAGTTGTATAAATCTCTCGGGTCTAGCACACAAGAATCCTAACTTCGGCGAGTTAGCATGAACGCATGACTAGCTCTAAGTTGACCGTTACCACCAAACTTCCATCCGCTCGCAAAGATTCGATAATCGTCGTGGGCGCAGTCGGTAAGGCTCCTGATCTTAAACTCGTGGACTCGGGAATTGCTTCCTCCTTGGTGGCGCAAGGTGCTCTCAATTCCCTGAATCTTGAGGGGCTGGGCGTTACCTCAAACTTCGAGAGCATTACCCGAGCACAGGCGGCCGACGGCACCCTGATTGCCATTGTCGGTTTGGGTTCTCAGGAGCCGAGTGTCGACCAACTGAGGGCTTTGGGTGGGTCAATCACCCGGACCCTATCCAACTTCGCCAAGGTCATCATCGATGTTCCTGTTACGAACGGAGTTCAAGCTTCAGCTTTGCTCGAGGGCGCTGCGATCGGTAACTACCTTTTTGAGGACTACAAGGGCACGAAAAAGGGTCTGAAACTAAAAGAGATCGCTCTGGTTACTGCCAAAAAAGTGAGCCCCGCCGAAATCGAACGCATCACCGTTCTCGCCGGCGCGGTTCATGCCACTCGAGATCTGGTGAACACACCACCGAACGAGCTTTACCCTGCCGCTGTCGCCGCGCACGTCAACAAGCACACCCGTGGATTACCGCTAAAGGTCACAGTCTGGGATGAGAAAAAGTTGGCTGCCGACAAGATGGTCGGAATCCTCTCGGTTGGTTCAGGCTCGGTGCGTGGTCCGCGCCTCGTCAAAATTGAGTACGCGCCTAAGGGTGCAAAAGCCTCTCTGGCACTTGTTGGCAAGGGCATCACATTCGACAGTGGCGGCCTGTCGCTCAAGCCTCCAACCTCGATGATCGGTATGAAATACGACATGACAGGGGCTGCGACTGTTTATCAGGCGATTCTCGCGATCGCAAAACTCGGGCTCAATGTAAAGGTTTCTGCATACCTCTGCCTTGCCGAAAACCTACCGAGTGGTTCGGCAACTCGTCCGAACGACATCATCCGCTATCGCAATGGCAAAACAGTTGAAATCACCAACACCGACGCCGAAGGTCGACTGGTCTTGGCCGATGGACTCATTTCGGCCTCGAACGAAAACCCCGACCTGATCGTTGACGTGGCTACGCTCACGGGGGCAGCGACCGTTGCCCTGGGAAATCGCTATGCGGGTCTCATGGGTGTCGGCACCGGTGTTCAGAAAATTCAGGACGCGGCTGCGTTGGCCGGCGAACTCGTCTGGCACATGCCGCTTGCTGAGGAGCTGAAAAAGAATCTTGAGGGTGAAACTGCAGATCTCATCAACGCCAAGCTGGGCAACCCAGCCGGCGGAATGATTGTTGGTGGGTTGTTCTTGCAGGAATTTGTTGGATACCGGCCTGGCGCCAAGGGTTCTGAGCCAAACCAAATCGATTGGGCTCACCTCGACATCGCCGGACCAGCGAACAACGATGCTGCTCCATACGGGTACATCGGAAAGGGCGCATCCGGCTCATACGTGCGCACTCTGGTTGCCCTCGCGGAACGCGCGGCCAAGTAGGCATTAGCGCACCGTTGTTGGTAGTAAAGTTTTAAGCGCTAATCGCCCTACTGTTTGGAGCAAAATCCGTGGCTGACCACAATTTCGACGTAGTAATTCTCGGTGGCGGAAGCGGCGGTTACGCTGCTGCCCTCCGTTCGGCTCAATTGGGTAAATCCGTTGCCCTAATCGAGAAGGACAAACTGGGCGGCACCTGCCTTCACCGCGGATGTATCCCTACCAAGGCTCTCCTGCACTCGGCAGAGGTCGCCGACGTGGTCAAGGAATCGGCCGCATACGGTATCGAGTCAGCATTCGGTTCAATCAACATGCCAGTGGTTAACAAGTACCGCGACGGCATTATCGACCGTCTCTACAAGGGTTTGTCTGGTCTGGTCGCTTCAAAGGCGATCACGCTCGTTCAGGGCGAGGGCCGCATGGTTGGACCAAAGACCATTCAGGTCAATGGCGATAACTACACCGGAGCCAACTTAGTTCTGGCATCAGGTTCGTACAGCCGCAGCCTGCCAGGTCTTGAGATCGGCGGTCGCGTCCTCACTTCAGAGCACGCACTGCAGCTCGACTTCGTCCCGGGCAAGGTGATTGTGCTCGGTGGCGGTGTAATCGGTGTCGAGTTCGCCTCAATCTGGAAGTCTTTCGGAGCCGAAGTGACCATCATCGAAGGCCTAAACCACCTTGTTCCAAACGAGGATGAGTCAATCAGCAAGGGTCTAGAGCGCGCATTCCGCAAGCGCGGAATCGACTTCAAACTGGGCGTCCGATTCTCAGGCGTTGAGCAGCACGCTAACGGCGTGATCGTCTCGCTAGAAAACGGCGAAAAGCTGGAAGCAGAGATCATGCTGGTTGCCGTGGGTCGTGGCCCAAACACCGCTGGACTCGGCTATGAGGAAAACGGCGTCGCAATGGACCGCGGCTACGTGTTGACCAACGAACGTCTGCAGACCTCGGTCCCCGGTGTCTTCGCGGCCGGTGACATTGTCCCAGGATTGCAGCTGGCCCACCGTGGATTCCAGCAGGGAATCTTCATCGCTGAGGAAATTGCAGGTCTGAACCCGGTTGCGATTGACGAGACCGGAATTCCTAAGGTCACCTACTGTGAGCCTGAAGTTGCCTCGGTTGGCCTCAGCGAAGCCAAGGCGGCTGAGCAGTACGGTGCAGAGAACATCTCGACCTACGAGTACAACCTTGGCGGCAACGGCAAGAGTCAGATTTTGGGAACTGCGGGATTCATCAAGCTTGTTCGCAGAAACAACGGACCAGTAATCGGCGTACACATGATTGGTTCGCGAGTTGGCGAGCAAATTGGTGAAGCGCAGCTTATCGTCAACTGGGAGGCCTACCCTGAGGACGTAGCGACTTTGGTCCACGCACACCCAACCATGAACGAAGCCATCGGCGAAGCACACCTAGCTTTGGCCGGCAAGCCGCTGCACGCACACGCGTAACACGAGGAGTAATCACAAAATGAGCGAAGTACGTCTTCCAGCGCTTGGAGAGAGCGTTACCGAAGGAACCGTTACCCGATGGATCAAGAAGGTTGGCGACACGATTGCGGTCGACGAGCCACTAGTTGAGGTTTCGACCGACAAGGTTGACACTGAGATTCCTTCGCCGGTAGCCGGTGTGATTCAGCAGATTCTTGTTCAAGAGGATGAGACTGTCGAAGTCGGAGCTGTTCTAGCGATCATCGGAGATGGTGCCGCCGCTCCGGCTGCAGCTCCAGCTCCAGAGGCAGCTGCTGCTCCTGTTGTTGAAGCTCCGACCCCTGCCCCAGCACCGGTCGCCGCTCCGGTTGCAGCTCCGGTTGCTGCTGCACCGGTCGTTTCCGCACCTGTCGCTGCTCCAGTTGTTGCTGCTCCAGTTGTTGCAACTCCTGCACCTGTCGCTGCACCAGCAGCCGCCAGTGATGCCGGCTATGTGACTCCGCTCGTCCGCAAGCTAGCCAACGAGAGCGGGATCAACCTGAGCTCAATCGCTGGTACCGGTGTAGGCGGCCGAATCCGCAAGGACGACGTGCTCGCGGCCGTGAGTGCACCAGCAGTCGGTTCTTCGGTCGCTTCGGCTCCGGCTGCAGCACATGTGCCAGGTGACGCATCACCACTTCGCGGCACCGTTGAGCCAATGTCGCGCCTCCGCAAGGTGTTGGCAGAGCGTGCAGTCGCCTCAATGGTTTCAACCGCGCAGCTCACTACCGTTGTCGAAGTTGACGTGACCCGAATCGCTCAGTTGCGTTCAAAGGTGCAGTCAGAGTTCGTTGCCAAGACTGGCGGCAAGCTCAATTTCATGCCGTTCTTCGCACTGGCTGCCGCTGAGGCTCTTCGCGTACACCCGAAGATCAATGCCTCGGTTGACGGCGACAACATCGTCTACCACGGCACCGAGAACATCAGCTTCGCGGTTGACACCGAGCGTGGCCTGCTCACTCCGGTCCTCCGCGATGCTTCGACTCTGAACATTGCTCAGATCGCTGGACAGATCGCTGACCTGGCCGCTCGCACCCGTGCAAACCAGCTGAAGCCGGATGAGCTCAGCGGCGGAACCTTCACGCTAACCAACACCGGTTCTCGCGGCGCTCTCTTCGACACTCCAGTCGTCTTCCTGCCTCAGGTTGCGATTCTTGGTACCGGTGTCGTGACTAAGCGTCCTGTTGTAGTCACTGACACCGACGGTAACGAGTCAATTGCGATCCGCAGCATGGTTTACCTCGCCCTGTCGTACGACCACAGAATCGTTGATGGTGCTGACGCAAGCCGCTTCCTCGTGGACGTCAAAAACCGTCTCGAAGAGGCAAACTTCGAGGCGAACCTCGGTCTTTAGTATCAGGCCTCTAAAAAAGGGCTGCTCACGCAACGCGGGGGCAGCCCTTTTTTAGCAACCAAGCCGAGTGGCCGCGGTACGCGAGGTAATCTCCGGTCTTCCATTCTGACCTTTTGACGCTGTCACGATGACACCGCCAAACCTCAGACTGTAGGAACCCGCCTCGGTAGGTGTTGCTGCTGCAGGACGGACACCACATGCCCCTTCTGCTATCTCCAGTGCGGCTTGTCCTTCGAGCGAACCTTGCACCTTCTTGGGGGCACCCGTAACACCCGACTGTGGCTTTGCCTTCCCAATCGAATTCGCTGCGAGTAAGACGCAAGCCGCAGCAGCAAAGGCGAGAAAAACAATTGGAACCCTGCGCCATTTTTCTGGCCCTACTCTTCGAACAAACCGTGTTTTGGGTTTGGCGACGTTGCCTCGCGCCCGAAACGGCGGCCGCGCGGTTTGATCTAGGTACATCTGATCAAGACTTGGAGAAGACGCAAATGTGGCCCTGAGGATTCCGAATCGCGAAAGCGCATACTGAGTTCCGTTCTGAGCCAAGAGGTCGGACTGCCACCAGACAGGTGCACCGACAACTCGTGAAGACTGACGATTCGTTCCTCTCCATGGCTTTTCTATAAAACTCATGATGAAACAATGGCCCCTCCAAGCAGCGGAATCCAATGTCCAAAACATTTGTTGAGAAACTCGTACCAAATGGAGATTTAGGATTGAAACGTGCCCCAATTCATCACCGCAGGTCTCAACCCCAACTTCGTTGGTTACCTTGACGGTTGGGACCTTCAGCGTGAAATTCATGCGGATGTGGTTAGCGGCGCCAGACCCGACACCGTGATTTTGCTCGAGCACGAGAGCGTTTTCACAGCCGGTAAGCGTACCGAGGATGATGAAAGACCCACCGATGGTACTCCGGTTGTTGAAGTCGATCGCGGCGGCAAAATCACGTGGCACGGCCCGGGACAATTGGTTGGTTACCCGATCATGAAACTGCCCTTGCCGATTGACGTGGTCGGCTATGTGCGCTGGCTTGAACAGGTGCTGATTGACTCGGTTGCCGAATTTGGCCTCTATACCGAACGCGTACCGGGGAGAACAGGTATTTGGGCACCTGTGGAGGGTGGCCATGTAAAGATTGCCGCCATAGGCATCCGTGTCGCCGAAAAGGTAACCATGCATGGCTTCGCCCTGAACTGCAACAATTCCCTAGACCCCTACGAAACAATCGTCGCTTGCGGTATTCGCGATGCGGCCACAAGCACGATAAGTCTGATGACCGGAACCGAGGTTACGCCAGCGATGGCCGCCGAGGTCGTAATGCGCCACCTGGGCGAGATTGGCAAGGTAACCCTTTGAGCGAAATCAAGGCTGAGCGCAAGCTCTTGAGAATTGAGGTTCGTAACGCTGCGGTGCCAATCGAAAAGAAGCCCGAGTGGATCAAGACTCGAGCCAAGATGGGTCCGGAATACCAAGCGCTGCAAAATCTGGTGAAGACCGAGAATCTGCACACCGTTTGCCAAGAGGCCGGTTGCCCAAACATTTTCGAGTGCTGGGAAGACCGTGAGGCGACGTTCCTAATCGGTGGCTCACAGTGCACTCGACGCTGCGATTTCTGCCAAATTGACACCGGCAAGCCAGCCGATTTTGATGCGGATGAGCCGCGCCGCGTTGGCGACTCGGTGAAGCAGATGCAGCTTCGTTACGCGACTGTCACGGGTGTTGCTCGCGACGACCTCGAGGATGAGGGTTCGTGGCTGTACGCCGAGACCATTCGACAGATTCACGAACAATCCCCCGGCACTGGCGTCGAGATTCTAGTTCCTGATTTCTCGGGTAATCCTGAATTCCTCGGCAAAGTCTTCGAGGCCACCCCTGAGGTGTTCGCTCACAATCTCGAGACTGTGCCACGAATTTTCAAGCAAATTAGGCCTGCATTCAGGTACGAGCGCTCGCTTGACGTGATTACTCAGGCCAGAAATTTCGGTCTGGTGACCAAATCCAACCTGATTCTGGGTATGGGCGAAACTCGGGATGAGATCATCGAGGCGCTAAAGGACCTACACGCGGCTGGTACCGACATCATCACCATCACGCAGTATCTTCGTCCAACACCTCGCCACCACCCGGTCGAGCGTTGGGTGAAGCCGGAAGAGTTCGTCGAACTAAAGACCATTGCCGAGGAAATTGGCTTCCTCGGCGTTTTGAGCGGCCCACTGGTGCGCAGCAGCTACCGAGCCGGGCGCCTATGGGCTCAATCGATGCAGAAGAAGGGTCGCGTTATCCCGCCAGAACTCCAGCATTTGGCCGATGCAGCGGCGCGCGACGGCTTCGGGCAAGCTGTCTAATTCTGACGCTAGGCTAGAGCGCATGGCTAAGCAGGATCAGAACAAAGCTCCGAAAAAACAGGGACAAGTCCGCCAACTTTTGTCGATGTACAAGATGACCATGGCGGCAGACAAAAAAGCTCTGTGGTGGGCACTCTTACCATTCGGACTCTCACTGCTGCTCGGTATCGCGCTGGCAAATCTGCTCTCGCCTAACAACGGCTTGGGGCAAGCAACCTGGATCGTAACCGGCGTCCTTCTGGGCTTCCTGGGCTTCCTTATCACTATGTCGCGTCGCGCCGAACGCGTTGCTTATCAAAACATCGAGGGCAAGCAGGGTGCCGTGGGTGCCGTCCTCTCCAGCGCGTTGAAGCGAGGCTGGCGGACGAGTGAAAGACCTGTCGCAGTCAACCCGCGAACCTTCGATGCCGTATACCGCGCTATTGGCCCCGCAGGCGTTGTGCTGATCGCCGAAGGCAAGCGCAGCCAGGTTCGTCAGTTGCTTGAGGATGAGAAAAAGCGTATTGCTCGAGTCGCAAGCGGCGTGCCGATTCACGTTTTCTGGGTTGTCGATGATGCTGAAGGAACCCCGCTTCTCAAGCTTGCGCGGAGTATCTACAAGCTGAAGCGAACTCTCAACCGAAGCGAGATTACCGCGGTGGCCAATCGCCTTTCGACGGTTGGCATGAACCTAGCTGTGCCCAAGGGCATCGACCCGACCAAGTTCAGGGCTCCTCGCCGCTAGACGCATCCGGCTCGCAACGGCGAGCGTTAGCGCAGCACCAAGACGGTGCCAGCAGCTTTATCGTGCAAACCGCGATGGTCGGCGTCCCAAATAACCGCCGGAATTAGCAGTATCAGCAGACCTGATCGGATTAGGCTGCGCCAAAAACCAAGCCAGGCACCATCGAGTCGCGCGACTCGCATACCGAAGATTCGATGGCCGATGCTCGCGCCTGCAGTGGCGGTCAACAACCATTGTTCGACGAGGAAAACAGCCTGGATTGCAGTGGGATCTGCATTGAAAAAGGCGTACGAAATCAAGTAGGCGATTCCCCAATCAACTAACAGTGCTCCAAGTCGCCTTGGAAACTTAGCTAGGCTGCCTGAACCCAATTGAGGTAGCCCAAGCCGCTCTCCGGGCCAATTTTGTTGAACGCTCACGCAGTTAGATTACGGCAAAGTTTTTACATGGCTGAAACATAGATTTCGGGGTTAGCCAGAGGCTGAGCAATAGACTTATTGCGACGGCCTAAAGGCGTGCCGGTCTCCCCCATTCCAATATTTGAAGGGATTTCCCTATGTTCAAGTCTGCCTCAGAGGTAGTCAAGTACATCAAGGACAACGACGTTAAGTTCCTAGACGTTCGTTTCACTGATCTTCCTGGTGTACAGCAGCACTTCAACCTGCCGGCCAGCATGATTGACGAGCAGTTCTTCGTTGACGGCCAGCTATTCGATGGTTCTTCGATCCGCGGTTTTGCCTCGATTCACGAGTCAGACATGCAGTTGATCCCGGACGTCACCACCGCGTACCTCGACGCATTCCGCGCCGAGAAGACCCTGGTGATGCTTTTCGACATCTACAACCCTCGCAATGGCGAGATCTACGGTCGCGACCCTCGTCAGGTTGCCAAGAAGGCGGAGGCATACCTCGCTTCAACCGGCATCGCCGACACCGCATTCTTCGCGCCAGAAGCAGAGTTCTTCATCTTCGATGACGTGCGCTACGAGTACAAGTCAAACGGGTCGATGCACTTCGTTGACTCGAGCGAAGGTGCCTGGAACTCAGGCCGTCAGGAAGAAGGCGGAAACCTCGCCAACAAGACCCCATTCAAGGGTGGTTACTTCCCTGTAACTCCGGTTGACCAGCACGCCGACATGCGCGACAACATCGTGCTCGAGCTCGAGGCTGCCGGCCTCCAGGTAGAGCGTTCACACCACGAAGTCGGCACCGCCGGCCAGGGTGAGATCAACTACCGCTTCGACACCCTCGTGAGCGCAGCAGACGACATCCTGAAGTTCAAGTACATCGTCAAGAACGTTGCTCACCAGTGGGGTAAGACCGCAACCTTCATGCCAAAGCCAGTCTTCGGTGACAACGGTTCGGGTATGCACGTTCACCAGTCACTCTGGAAGGACGGCAAGCCGCTGTTCTATGACGAGGCAGGCTACGGCGGTCTTTCGGACATCGCTCGCTGGTACATTGGCGGTCTCCTGAAGCACGCTCCATCGCTTCTCGCATTCACCAACCCAACCGTTAACTCGTACCACCGCCTCGTGCCTGGCTTCGAAGCTCCGGTAAACCTCGTTTACTCGGCAGGTAACCGTTCGGCTGCAATCCGCATCCCGATGACTGGCACCAACGCCAAGGCAAAGCGCATCGAGTTCCGCGCTCCTGACGCTTCGAGCAACCCATACCTCGCATTCGCTGCGATGATGATGGCTGGCCTCGACGGCATCAAGAACCGCATCGAGCCACACGCTCCGGTTGACAAGGACCTTTACGAGCTTCCAGCTGAAGAGGCAAAGCTAATCCCTCAGGTTCCAGGCAACCTGGAGGACGTCCTCAAGGCTCTCGAGGCAGACCACGACTACCTGCTCGCAGGCGACGTGTTCACCAAGGACCTAATCGAGACTTGGATCGACTACAAGCGCGAGAAGGAAATCAAGCCACTTGCTCTTCGTCCACACCCATACGAGTTCGAGCTCTACTACGGCGTCTAACCCGTCAGCTTCTCGAAACAGGATTCGAGGGTCACACCGTCAGGTGTGGCCCTCTTTCTTTTGGAGCAATGAGGTTAAGACCTTGAATCGTCGCCTAGGGTTCGCCAGTTATCACGGGTTCGGACTGAACGAATTGGCCGTTGAGCGTGGAAAACTACGCGTAAAAAACGCGCTCGAAGACCGCTCTGGCACGTCTAGTGAACGCGAGGTAATCCTCTTCGAGTTGGGCTGCTCCGCCACGCGGGTACTCAAGAATTCTGGCCATGCCTTCCAATTGCTTTCGGTCAGTTGGCAAGACGTCAGTGCGCTTATTGCCCCATAGCACTGAGGCCGAACGAGCTCTTGTGGCCAGCAACCAGGCCTCTTCCAGCACTCTTGCGTCGTGTTCTGCGACCAAGCCAGCCGCCGCGCAGGCGCGCAGGGAATCAAGAGTTCTAGGCGATCGAATTGAAGGATGCGCCGCGCCAAACTTGAGTTGCAACAACTGCACCAGCCACTCGACATCGCTGAGCGAACCTCGTCCAAGTTTCATGTGGCGCTTAGGGTCTGCGCCCTGCGGTAAACGCTCATTCTCAACGCGGGCCTTGATTCTGCGGATTTCCAAGACTGCCGCTTCGCTCAACAATGATGGATAACGATACTGATCAATGAGAGCGGTGAAAGCCTTGGTTAGCTCTGCCCCACCGGCGATCACGCGTGCCCTGATGAGTGCCTGAGCCTCCCAGGTGTCAGACCAGCGCTGATAGTAGGCGGCATATGAATCGAGCGAACGCGCGACGGCTCCCTTCTTGCCCTCCGGACGCAAATCAAGGTCGAGGTCAAATTCCAGAAGAGGATCGGTGGCGAGCCGCTTGATCTCGGCAATCACCCGCTCAGCGACCTTCTGCGCCTTTTCGGCGAGTTCCGGCTGATTTGGCTGATAGACAAACATCACGTCGGCATCTGAACCGAAACCGAGTTCGGCCCCGCCGAAGCGGCCCATGGCAACGATCCCCAGGTCAAGAACCTCACGAACCGGCACATCGCATACATCGGCATCATCGAAAGTCATCACGCATTCGAGCAAACCGAGAAGATAGGCCTCGTTCAGGTCGGTGATCCCGGTCATGACTTCATCGATGGTCAAACTTCCGAGGACTGCGCCGATCGCGACCCTTAAGGTCTCTCGCCTGCGAATGTGGCGAATCGCTGCCCCAGCAGCGTCCACTCCGGAGTGTCTGGAAAGCAGGGAGAGCACTTCGGTGCGGAGCTCATCCTTGTTCATCGGGATCAGATCTTCGTCGCGCTCGAACCAAGCAGCGGCCTCGGGAATCTTTTCAAAGAGTTCGGTCGCAAGGCGACTATTGGCTAGCACCTGTGTCATCGCTCTGGCCGCACCGCTAGAGTCTCGCAGCATTCTGAGGTACCAGTGCGACTCCCCCAGGTCCTCTGAGAGCCTTCTGAAGGCAAGCAGAGCCGCGTCAGGGTCCGTGCCCTCGGCAAACCACTGCAGCAGCACAGGAAGCAGTTGCTTTTGAATGGCGGCACGCCTTGAAAGACCGCTGGTTAGCGCCTGGATGTGTACGAGGGCACCCTTGGGGTCTTCAAAACCGATAGCGCTCAAGCGGTCATATGCTTGCTGGCTAGTTAGCTCAAGGCTCTGTCCATCGAGTCGCGCCACCGCTGATAGCAGCGGGCGATAGAAGAGCTTTTGGTGCAGGCTTCGAACTTCGAGCTTCACGCCCTCCCAGCGCTGTATAAGTTGCTCTGCGGTCAACTTGATGTCGACGGATCTTGCGATGGCACGACGGGCAACCTCAGCGGTCGGCATTAGGTGTGTGCGCCGAAGATTGGAGAGCTGTATGCGATGTTCAAGCACTCGCAAAAACTTGTAGTGGGCCGAAAACAGTGCCGCCTCGGAGCGACCAACATAACCCGCGTTAGCCAGAGCCTCGAGCGCACTTAGTGTGTCGCGTTGACGGACTGAATCGTCGGTTCTGCCATGGACCAACTGCAGCAGCTGAACCGTAAATTCGATGTCGCGAAGACCGCCTGGGCCAAGTTTTATCTGACGGTCAACCTCGTCCGCGGGGATGTGCTCGGTTACACGCTCACGCATGCGCTGGGCCGATTCGACGAAGTTATCCCGCGAGGCAGAAGCCCAGACCTTCGGCGCGAGAGCCTCGACATAGGCGCGTCCAAGATCCATGTCACCGGCCAAGGGACGCGCCTTTAGCAAGGCCTGAAATTCCCAACTTTCGGCCCATCGTTCGTAATAGGAGACGTGACTTTCAAGGGTTCGAACCAGGGCCCCAGACTTGCCTTCGGGCCGGAGGTTCGGGTCGACCTGCCAAAGACCCGGTTCGGGAGCGGTGCCATCCATGGCTCTCATCATTCGGGTGGCAATCTTGGTTGCGATCTCGACGGCGCGCTGATGTGAGGTCTCTTCGGTTGAGCTCTGACCGACATAGATCACGTCGACGTCCGAAATGTAGTTGAGTTCTCGCGCTCCACACTTGCCCATGGCGATTACGGTCAGTCGAGTATCGTCGATTTCACGTGGGTCAAAAATACCGAACTCTGTGGTAAGCGCCAGCTCGGCTCGGGCGATGCGCAAACCCGCTTCGATGGCCGCTCCGGCGAGATCAGCCAAAGCGGCCGCAACGGTGGGCTGAACGGCCAGAGGATCCGCAGCCGAAACATCGAAGATCGCGATCCTCAAAAGCTGCCGACGGTACTCAACCCTCAGAGCCGTCCAAACCTTCTGGCTTTCGAATCCGGGCGTGAGGAGCGGTTCGACAACACCGAGTAGGTGCCGATTCAGTTCAGCTGCCCCATCCAGCGATGAGATTGGCTTTTCGAACTCGCCGAACGCCTCGGGGCGCCGCCGCAAGAAGTCGGTGAGCGCAGCAGAAGCACCGAGGACAAGACACAGACGAGTCGCCGAGTCTTCCTTTTTCAAAAGACTTTTGATCTGCGTTGGATAGGTCTCCGCGAAGCCAAGTAATGCGTTGAGTGCCTGATCTGGGTCGGCCGACTTCGACAGCGAGGCAATGGCGCTTCGACCGGGATCACCTACAAGTTTCACAAGCTGGTCGATCTTCTGCATGGTGCCAGACAGGTCAACAAAGCCGTACCTGGCTAGCTCAGATAGTCCACCAGGGCGTTCAGCGTAAGCCATCGCTGCTATAGAACTTCGAAGTTTTGCTTCAGCTCAAACGGGGTGACCTGTGCGCGGTACTCAGCCCATTCACGACGCTTATTGGCCAGAACGTAGCTGTAAACCTCTTCACCGAGAGTTTCAGCGGCTAGCTCAGACTCTTCGAGTTTGCGGATCGCGTGTTCGAGCGAAGTCGGCAAAGGCTGGATGCCCATCGCCCGGCGCTCGGATTCGGAGAGATCCCAAACGTTGTCCTCGGTTTCGGCGGGCAGCTCATACTCTTCTTCAATTCCCTTGAGGCCTGCCGAAAGAATCAGCGCGTAAGCGAGGTATGGGTTCGCGGCCGAATCGATTGCTCGGTACTCGATGCGCGAGCTACCACCCTTGTTCGGCTTGTACAGCGGTACGCGAATGAGCGCTGAACGGTTGTTGTGCCCCCAGCAGACGAAGGATGGAGCCTCGCCGCCACCCCAGAGTCGTTTGTACGAGTTGACGTACTGATTGGTAACCGCGGTGATTTCGGATGCGTGTCGCAGCAGGCCAGCGATGAAGTGCCTTGCGGTTTTGCTGAGGTGATACTGGCTCGACGGGTCGAAGAAAGCGTTTGTGTCGCCCTCGAACAGGCTCATGTGGGTGTGCATGCCCGAGCCAGGGTGTTCGGTGAACGGCTTGGGCATGAACGTTGCGTAGACACCCTGCTCGATCGCGACTTCCTTGATTACGGTTCGGAAGGTCATGATGTTGTCAGCCATGGTTAGGGCGTCGGCGTAACGCAGGTCGATCTCGTTCTGACCGGGCCCGCCCTCGTGGTGACTGAATTCAACCGAGATGCCGAGTTGCTCCAGCATGGTCACCGCCTTGCGACGGAAATCGTGTGCGGTTCCGCCAGGCACGTTGTCGAAGTAGCCAGCCTTGTCAACCGGAATAGGCCCCTCGGGGCCAATCTGCGATGACTTCAGCAGGTAGAACTCGATCTCAGGGTGAATGTAGAACGAGAAGCCTTTGTCCGATGCCTTGGCAAGCGCGCGGCGAAGCACGTTTCGAGGGTCGGCGGCCGCCGGTTGTCCATCTGGGGTCTGAATGTCGCAAAACATGCGGGCAGTCGGATCGATCTCTCCGCGCCACGGCAGAATTTGGAAAGTGCTCGGATCTGGCACGGCAAGCATGTCGGCCTCGTAGGTGCGGGCAAGGCCCTCGATAGCCGAACCATCAAAGCCCAGACCCTCTGCGAATGCGCCCTCAACCTCAGCGGGAGCGATAGCAACCGACTTCAAAGTGCCGGCCACATCGGTGAACCAAAGGCGAACAAATTTGACTCCGCGTTCCTCAATTGTGCGAAGAACGAAATCGGTCTGCTTATCCATCGGGCGGTCCTCTCTTGCCTGCTACTAGGCTAATGGCTATGCCTCAAATTCGCGTGGCTCTCGCCCAAACCAACCCCGTTGTTGGCGACCTCAATGGCAATTTGGATTCCTGTTTCGAATTCGTCTCTCGAGCAGCGAATCAGGGCGCTCAGTTGGTTCTTTTTGGTGAGATGGTCGTTACCGGCTACCCGATTGAAGATCTTGCACATCGAGAGAGTTTTGTCCGAAAGGCACAGGATGCGACCTATGCCTTCGCGGAACGACTGGAAAAAGCTGGCCTGGGCGAGATAGCGGTCGTCCTGGGTCATCCCGCACTCGCCGGACAGTCAAACGGCTGGGCCATCGCTCACAACTGCGCGTCGGTGCTCCGCCACGGAACAGTCGTTGGTTCGTACGCAAAACACCATTTGCCGAACTACGGCGTTTTCGACGAGCACCGCAATTTCGTGGCTGGCGACCAGCTGCTGACCTTTGAGCATGTTGGCTTCAAGTTCTCGACGGTGATTTGCGAGGACATTTGGCAATCGGGTGGACCGGTTGCCCAGCTCGGGGACGCCGGCACGGACATAGCACTAGTGCTCAACGGGTCACCTTTCGAAGTCGATAAAGATGATCGACGTCTAGGTCTCGTGAAAACCATTGCCGAAAATCACGGTTGTGCGGTTGCCTACTGCAACCTCGTCGGCGGACAGGATGACCTGGTGTTCGACGGCGACAGCATTGTGGTCGATGCTGCTGGATCAGTAATCGCACGCGGTCGCCAATTTGCCGAAGACCTGGTGCTGATTGACTTTGACTCGAATGGTGGTGCGAATCTGGCAGCGCAGGCCTCGGTCAGCAAAGCCGACGACCTTTGGCAAATTTGGAATGCGCTGACCCTCGGCCTTCGTGACTATGTGCAGAAAAACGGTTTCAAATCCGTGATTCTAGGGCTTAGCGGTGGCATAGACAGCGCCGTCTGCGCCGCGATTGCCAAGGATGCGCTCGGCTCCGACAGAGTTTTCGGCGTGAGCATGCCGAGCAAGTTCTCAAGTGAGCATTCGCGCACCGATGCCGATGAGACCGCTGCTCGTCTCGGCATCAACTTGCGCACCGAAAGCATCGAAAGTTACGTGGCCGACTTTGAGGCAAAGCTCGAACTGAGTGGCCTCTCGGCCGAAAATCTACAGGCTCGCATGCGTGGTGTGATCCTCATGGCGCTCAGCAACAAAGAGGGGCATCTGGTTCTCACCACCGGCAACAAAACCGAGCTTGCCGTCGGATACAGCACCATTTACGGTGACTCTGTCGGAGGTTTTGCTCCGATCAAGGATGTCGAAAAAACCCTGGTTTGGGAGCTCGCCAAATGGCGAAATACGTTCGCTTCCCAGAATGGTGAAGTTGAGCCGATTCCTACAAACTCGATTGTGAAACCACCTTCAGCCGAGCTTCGCCCTGACCAAGTGGACCAGGACACCCTGCCGCCCTACGATGAACTTGACAGCATTCTCGACGCATACATCGAACGTAGACTCGGTCGCGATGAAATCATCGCGCTGGGCTTTGATTCAGCCGTGGTAGACCGAGTAATCGGACTCGTCTCGATTGCGGAGTGGAAGCGTCGACAGGGAGCGATTGGTCCCAAAATTACGCCGATGGCCTATGGACGCGATCGACGAATGCCAATCACAAATCGATTCAGATAAACACCAAAACCAAAACAGCTAGGACTAAACATGTCAGCAGATCGCCTAATTTCATCCGGTGGCCCCTGGGAAGCCGTCATTGGCTACTCACGAGCTACCGTGGCGGGCGAATACGTTCACGTCTCGGGCAGTACCGCCACCGTGGACGGAAAACTCCAGTTTGAAGGGGACGCCTACGGCCAGACCAAGGTGGCTCTCGAGCAGGTAATCGCCGGAGCGCTGGCACAGGCCGGTCACTCGCTCGCAGATGTAGTGCGCACTCGCGTCTACCTCGCAAACGCGGAAGACATGGATGCCGTAGGAAAGGCGCATGGAGAGATTTTCGGTGAGATTCGCCCAGCCGCCACGATGCTGGCGGGAATCCAGTTCATCAATCCGGCGATGCTCGTTGAGATTGAAGTTGACTCATGGAAGCGCTCTGAATGACCGTATTTGAGCCCAAGAAGGTCCGAATCTCGCATCTGAGCGAGTTCAAGGCGGCCGGACGGAAATTCTCCTGTCTAACCAGCTATGACGCTCTCACTGCAGGCATCTTTGATGAGGCCGGCATCGAAGTGCTCCTGGTTGGTGACTCGGCTGCCGACAATGCTCTTGGCTACGACACAACGCTTCCGATTACGGTCGACGAGCTGATTTCAATCGGGCGCGCCGTATCAGGCTCGACCAGTCGTGCGCTGACAGTGATCGACATGCCCTTCGGGTCGTACGAACTTGGGCCTGATCAGGCACTCGAGACAGCCTTGCGCATGGTGAAATTCAGCGGTTGCGCAGCCGTGAAGCTCGAGGGTGGAACCAGAAGTTCGGGTCAAATCGCCAAAATCGTTGAGGCAGGAATCCCCGTCATGGGGCATATCGGCTTCACCCCACAGAGCGTGAACGGCTTGGGCGGGTTCAAGGTGCAAGGACGCGGTGAAGGTGCCGAGCAACTACTAGCGGATGCAAAGGCGGTAGAGGCCGCGGGCGCCTTCGCGGTCGTCCTCGAACTTGTGCCAGCAGAGTTGGCTGCTCGGGTTTCAGCAGAGCTATCTATTCCAACCATCGGAATTGGTGCGGGAAATGCCACCGATGGGCAGATTCTGGTGTGGACCGACTTCGCCGGCTTGAGCGCTCACAAACCAAGAAAGTTCGTAAAGCAGTACGCCAATCTGCGGGAAACCCTGCTCGCTGCTGCTCAGGAATACCGTGCCGAAGTCGCCAGCGGTGAATTCCCCAACGAAGCGCAATCCTTCTAACTCAGTTGTGGTGAGCAACCGTTGTCGCAGCGTGACCTGCCGACTCGACAGCTAGTCGTCGTCAGCAGCGTCTTCGAGCCTCAGCTGTCTGGCGCGTTCAGCAACAATTTCTAGGGCTCGGGCTGCCTCTTCGCGCGATGCGAATGGCCCGATCCGATACGCGGCCGCCGTCTGAAATCCAACCTCGACTTCGCCAGTCTTGGTGTTAAACCAAAATTCTGGCTGCTCGTCGTGCTCGGAATAACTGCTGCGTTGGGTCACGCGAATAGACTATTCCCATGCCTCGCGACCCGCTAACCAAACACCTCGTAGCGGGAAAACTCTCACCAACACGGTTGGTTCCCGCTTCGATTGCTCGTCCGGAATATGTTGGCAAGAAAGCTCCCGCGAAATTTCTCGGAAGCGATGTCAAAACCCCGGAACAGGTCGAGAAAATTCGCCGCGCGGGCCGAATCGCGGCCCAGGCGATCGAGCTGGTTGGGGAAAACGCAAAGCCGGGCGTCACCACGGACGAGTTGGATCGAATCGCCCACGAATTCTTAGTTTCGCAAGGTGCATACCCCTCTACTCTGGGTTATAGGGGCTACCCCAAATCGATTTGTTCGTCAATCAACGAGGTTATCTGTCACGGAATCCCGGATGACACAGTTCTGGAAGACGGCGACATCGTCAACATCGACATAACCGCATACCTGGATGGCTTTCACGGAGATAGCAACCGAACCTTCCTGGTCGGTGACGTGCGTCAAGAAGTTCGTGACCTCGTCGAGCGAACCCACGAGGCCATGATGCGAGGCATCAATGCCGCCCTACCAGGACGCCAATTGAGCATCATCGGTCGCGCAATTGAGAGTTATGCCAAACGCTTCAATTACGGGGTCGTTCGGGATTTCACCGGCCACGGCATCGGTGAAGCTTTTCACAGTGGACTCATCGTTCCGCACTATGACTCTGCGCCACTGTATAACGATGAGATCAAGGTTGGCATGGTTTTCACGATTGAGCCGATGTTGACTTTGGGGACCCATGAGTGGGACATCTGGGCCGATGACTGGACCGTAACGACCAAAGACAAGTCCATCACCGCACAGTTCGAGCACACCATCGTCATCACCGACGACGGACCAGAAATTTTGACGCTCCCCTAAAGACTTTTCAAACAGAGAGGCAAGCATGACTAAGAAGGCAATCGGCATCGACATCGGCGGAACCGGAATCAAGGGCGCGCTTGTAAATGTGAAAAAGGGCGAAATCGTTGGAGAACGCATTCGCGTCATGACTCCTGCAGGTGGACGCCCCGATGACATCTCACGCGTGGTGGCCGAACTAGTCAAGCAATTGACCGGCGACCGAGGCACCTTGCCGGTCGGCATCTGCTTTCCTGCCGTGGTCAAACACGGCAAAACCATGTCGGCCGCGAACATCAGCAAGGAGTGGATTGGTTTGGACGCCGAAACACTGTTTGAAAAGGCTCTCGGTCGTCACGTTCACATCATGAACGACGCCGATGCCGCCGGAGTGGCCGAGGTTAAGTTCGGCGCCGCGAAGAAGCACAAGGGACTTGTCTTCATGAGCACCCTTGGAACCGGAATCGGGACTGCCCTGTTTATCAAAGGCGAACTGGTTCCGAACGCCGAGCTCGGGCACCTTGAAATCGACGGCGTTGACTACGAAACAAAAGCTGCCTATTCGGCCATGGAGCGCGAGGGCCTGTCATTTAGCGAGTGGTCTGAACGTTTGCAGAAGTACTACTCGACGATTGAACGACTTTTTTCGCCAGACCTCATCATCGTCGGAGGCGGAATCTCAAAGTCCTATGAACAGTTCTTGCCGCTTTTGAAACTAAACGCCCCAATTGTTCCTGCGATCAAGCGAAATAACGCGGGCATCTTGGGTGCAGCCGCCTTGGCTTTCAAGAATCGCGACGAAAACTAGCAGAGGTGAACTGGCCACGAGAGCCCCTAGCCACGAGGCGAGCTGGCAACTTGCGAGTATTAGCACTGGAGGGCTAGCCGATACGCCGGGTTCTGTCCCCTTTCGGGTGACGGTCATCTATCTAGGAGTGTCGTTACCGACACCCTCAAGCGATCTACCCGTGAACTCGAGCGAGCAGCTCTTAGCGTTCACTATCTGATCTTGCTCCAGGCGAGGTTTACCTAGCCAAAACGCTCACACGTTTTGCTGGTGGGCTCTTACCCCACCGTTTCACCCTTACCGCGACATGCGCGGCGGTTTGCTCTCTGTTGCACTTTCTCGCGGGTTACCCCGGGTGGCCGTTAGCCACCGCCTTGCTCTTCGGAGCCCGGACGTTCCTCGACTTGCATCGCGACCGTCTAGCCAGCCCTTCCAGTAGGACAAGGTTACCGCGTGGGTTGAAACCTCGCTAGACCAGGTGACTGGTTGAGTTCATGGTTACGATCTCTGCAGCCTGATCTCCCCAAAAGCGAACAATCGAAATGCTGCAGGGTGAAATTTGAGGTCGCCAGTATGCCGAAATACCCCCCTCGTTTGCCGCTCTCAGGAATCCCCGAGTAGGCATGACGTGCGAGACCACGACGACGGTTTTGCCAGCGAATTTCTTCAGAATGTCTCTACGACCACGTTGCACCCGAATGTCAAAGGCCTCAAGGCTCTCACCGTTAGGGGGTGCAACATCCCAGGAGCCCTGCCAGCGCCTGAATTCATCTGGCCAATTGGCCAGGACCTCATCGTTAGTGTGACCATCCCAGTCACCAAAAGCTATTTCGGCGATGTCGTCGTTTGTCTCGACCGAAAGACCGAGATGCTGCCCGATGATCGTTGCCGTGTGGACGGTTCGGTTGATGGGGCTGGCGACGATTGCTGTCGGAGGCTGTAAGTGCGCCCAAGGACCCGAGGTGCCGACTTTAGCCAACTCTCGCGCGACAGCTTTGGCATCCTCGATTCCAGCCTCGCTCAAAAACGGATTTTCGCCGCCCGAACCAGAAATCTTCTTCGATTCGGTCAGAGCCGTCCTACCATGGCGGACCAGAATGACCGTGGTCAACGGTTCCGTGACACCACCGGGGGCTCGAACCGAAGATGGCGCCGATCGATTGAACTCGACGACGGATGAGATCTGGTGTTTTTGCGCAGACGGCACAGCCGGTGCCGCCGGGGTCTCAGCGATTGAGTCTTCTGACTCATCCATGGCCTTATTGGCCAAAGCATCTGCTCGCGAATTTTGTTCGCGTGGTATCCAGTGGTACTCGACATCCAGGCCGGAAGCCAGCTGATTTGCCCGAATTGCGAGCTGCTGCATGTCGGGATGCTTGATTTTCCAGTTACCGCACATTTGCTCGATGACTAGCTTCGAGTCCATCCTTACTGCAACGGAGTCCCCTGGACGGTTTTGCACCACCCATTCCAGACCACTGATCAGCGCGATGTATTCCGCGACATTGTTGGTTGCCAAACCGATGAACTTTGCAATCTCGACCAAAATCTCGCCTGAGTCGCCATCGATTACAACCGCACCCGAACCGGCGGGACCTGGGTTACCCCTGGATCCGCCATCGGCTTCAATAATCAGCCTCGCCAAGACCTAACCTCGAACCAAGAAAGCGCCGCATTCCGGGCATTCGGGAAGCTCATCCGCTGGCATTGCCGAAAGTGCAGAGTGGGCTACGGCATCGATACCGATGTGGCAGGCCGAACACTCGCGTCCCGAAAGACGACCAACGCCGGAACCTCGAGAAATTTTGTGCTGGTAAGAAGCGACCAGGTCCTCTGGAAGTCGCGAGACCAGCTGGTCGCGATTCTGCAACTGAAGCGCTAGACCCGACTTGAGCTTGATGATTTCTTGCTCAGTGGCCTGGTGGGCCGTCGCTAGTTCGGCATCGACAACGGCCTTTTCGGCTGAGATGGCAGCAAACTCTGCCTCGAGGGATTCCCTGCGTTCTAGAATCGCGATTTCGATGTCCTCAAGTTCCGACTTGCGACGCGCAAGCGTGTTGAGCTCGTGCTGAATGCCAGTAGCAATCGATGGCACGGAAGTTGATTTCAATGCAGCCTGGTCTTTGCTGATTCGCGCTTCAACAATTTTCAGATCTGATTCGGCTCGATCCAGTTCGAGCTTTGCATCATCGAGTTGATTGCGCGCCATTAGCAATCTGGATGCGATTTCGCGAATGCGCCCGGAGATTTCGGCGTGCTGCTCGGGGCTCTGAAGTTGCGCAACGACCTTTTTCGTTCGACTGATTTCTAGGTCAATGGCACCAAGGGCAAGGAGGTCTTGCTGTTGGGTCTGAGTAGCCTTCATGTGTAATTTTCTCCGAGTTCTTTACTGCGTTACGACAAAATCCCAGGGATCTGTTCGCAACTGTGAAGCAACCACCTGCAGCCCTTCAAAGATAGCGGTCAATTCGGTAGCCGCCTGCTCTAACCAGAGAGATTCTGCTGCCCAGTGAGAAATGTCGATCAGCGCCGGGCCTTCTAGGCCAACCGCCGTCAACTCAACCGCATCCTGAACGACATGATGTCTCAAGTCGCTGGTGACGTAAACATCGGCTCCCTGAGCAATGGCGGCAGAAATGAAACTGTCACCGGCTCCCCCGCAGAGTGCGACCGATCGGATGACCCTGTCATATTCGCCGGCGACTCTGACTCCGGAGGCTGTTGGTGGAATGACTTGAGCTATCAACCGAGCAAAATCACCCAGGACCATGGCTTCAGGCAAATCTCCAATTCGTCCGTGACCGATAGTGTCACTGCCTTGAATCGGGGCAAGTGGTCTCAGGTTGGTTAGGCCGAAGGCGCTTCCAAGCGCCCAGGAAACACCGGTCTCGACGACGTCAGCGTTTGTGTGTGCCGAGAAAATCGAGACGCCGTGGCGAATCGCTTTGGCTAGAACGGCTCCCTTTGCGGTGTTCTCAGCAACGGTTGAAACACCGCGCATGAGGTATGGGTGATGAGCAATAACCAAATCGAAAGCTCCGTCAATAGCCTCATCGATAACGGCATCGGTGACATCCACGGTCAGAAGAACACGCGAGACAATCTGCTGCGTGGCACCTGAAACTAAACCCGGGGCGTCCCAACTTTCTGCGTTAGCGGTCGGCCAAAGATTCTCGGCTGCGTCAATAAGGTCTGAAAGCGTTACTGCCATTAGTCGAATCCCAACTCTCGGTTTCCATCGAAAATGCCCGCAAGGTCTCGCCGTCTAGCCTCCGTGGCCAAAACCTCGCGTTCTTGGTTGCGTATCCGCCGCAAGCCAAATAGCAGCGGGAAGGCGAAACCGAGCGCTCCTGAGACAAAAAGACCAAAATTAGCCGAGAGCAAGCCGGCAGGTTCGATGCGAAGCAATCCGGTTAGGTTGAGGCCGAAGAGATTTACCTCGACCATGGATGCGCCGAGCGTAACGGCGAGTATCCAGCCAACTAGATTGACCCAGTTCACCGATCCGTAGAAACCATAGCTGCGACTCAGCGAGACCTCGTGATAGGCAATTCGTCTCAGCAGCACGTCGGCGATGAAAATTCCGCTCCATGCAGCGACCGGAACACCCAAGAAGACAGCTAGTCCCGCGAGATTGTTCCAGAGTCCCCCCGGAGACCACAGCTGATAGCCAAAACCGCTGATGACTATGGTCGCAATGATGCACAATGCCGCTCCGATGCGAGCCCCGAACTTGGCTCCCAGTGCCTGAAAGCCGAGATTTGCCGAATACAGAGCCATCGCAATCCACACCACAATGGTCAAAATCATGCCCGGGACTAGCAATGGCGGAGCCCAACTTGGCAGCACCGATAATGCCTCACGCAGTGGGTTCGAGGCGGATTCAAGTTTCAAGCCCGAGAACGTGGCGGCTCCGGCGATTCCGACTACCGTGGGCACGACTGCCAAACCGAGCAAAGCCCAGCCGACCACTCGGACGCCTAAAGCATTCGTCGGAAGCTTTCGAGCAAAATCAGCGCCAGCCGAAACCCAAGCCAGGCCCATCCCCGCAACCACCAAGATTGCGCCGGTGATTACCTCCAAATTCGAAACGCCCTCATTGAACGTCAATTGAGCCGAGGCAATCCTCGGCCATTCGGCAACTAGAAGTGCAGCCGCGCTAGTCACGCCCAGCAACCCACCAAATTTCTGCACCGACGCCAAAACGCGGCCGCCAAAAGCAATTGAAAGGCCAGCCAAAAACAAGAGTCCAATCACGAACAGAGTGGCCCAGGGAATGTCGAAACCGAAGATGTTCCCAATCGAGTCCCCGGCAGCAGGCACGGCTGGGCTCACACCGCCGATGAGCGTGGCACCAACCAACGATGCCGCCACGACCCAAAAGACTCGACTGAAGATCAGCGTCAACGCCGGAAGGTAGTTTCCGACGACACCAAACGCAGCGCGACTGATGACAGCCGTGGGCAGACCTGAGCGCTTGCCGGCAAGGGAACCAACACTGATGATTACTGCCGAGCCAATGAAGCCGAGTGCGAGCGCGGCAGCGCTCTGACCAAAACTGAATCCGAGGCGCGCGAAAAGCGCGGCTATCAAGACGGGTAACGCCGTGCCAGAAATTCCGAACCAGGCCCAAAACTGAGAGGTGGCCTTACCTCGATCATTTGAGGTCAAAAAATCATAAAGTTGGCGAGAACCATTTTTGGCCGCGGCAACCAACTGTGCAGATTTCTCCTGCTTTGGGTCATCGAGATTTCCACTGCGAGCCGGTGAAGCCTCCTCGCGGCTTGACATGACAGCGGCGAGCTGCTCGATGTCCTCGGCGGTCGGTTGAAAATGACTGTCAGTAGGTGGTTCGACCTGCACCGAAACAGTCGCGTGCAATTCGGCAGATGGAACAACTTCTTCCAGGCCGGCTAACGCCTCTGGCGCATGAGCAGCAAGCGCGGCTCTCGCAGCTACTGAATTTTCTGCAATCATCTGGGCCACCCAGTATTCGAAGGCAGCGCGATCTGCATTTCTAAGCGCGGTTTCACGCTCGAGAACCGCGATGGCGGTCAAGGTGGAATCGGTCTCCCCCTGACGCTCGCCCAGGGCCTCAAGAAGCTCATCGTCAGATAGCGCCTGCCTAATTGGCGGCTCGTACCTGTTCTCGACCATGCCCAAATCCTACCCACCGGATAAGTGAAAACCGAGGCGACTACTTGAGTCGCCTCGGTTTATTCGTGGGCCCTACCGGGCTCGAACCGATGACATCCACGGTGTAAGCGTGGCGCTCTACCAACTGAGCTAAAGGCCCGCAGAAGAGCATAGCAGACGGCTCAGCCCCGATTGCAAATCGTGGCAGATTTAGAGCAGCTCGAGAGCTTTCTGGTAGTCAGCAAGGCTGCGCGGCTGGCCTGGCGCAGTCTTGAAACTTGCGACCAGTTCGCCATCCTTATTGATGACGAAGGTTGCTCGGTTAGCGAAGCCGTTGTCTTCCAAGAAAACCTCATACTGCTTGGCGACACCACCGTGCGGCCAAAAGTCAGACAACACGTTGAACGTGTAGCCCTCCTGCTCGGCAAACTTCTTCTGGGTGAACTTTGAGTCGACCGAAATTGCTAGAAGCTCAACCTTGTCGTTCTGGAACTGGGCGATGTTGTCGCGAAGCTCACACAGCTCGCCAGTGCAAATGCCCGTGAAAGATAGCGGATAAAACACGATGACCACGGCCTTCTTGCCACGGAAGTCGCTGAGACGAACTGGCTCGCCGTTCTGGTTTGGGAGTTCGAAATCCGGTGCGGTTTCGCCGATGATGAGAGACATTTTTGCTCCTGAAAATAAGGTCAATTTCGTGTTGTCAAACCTATCTAAGAACCAAATCATTCCATGAGTTCGCCTAAAGTATTAGAGGACTTCACCCATGGGTTCGCCGTTTTCTCACTCCCCCACGAAAGGGATACCGTGTCAATCAACAACAATGACGCCTACGCAGTTAACACTCCTGACCAGGATCCAGAAGAGACCTCGGAGTGGCTCGAGTCACTTGACGCGGTTGCGCGAGTGCACGGTCGCGGTCGTGCACGAGAAATCATGCTCAATTTGCTGCGGCGCTCACATGAGCTACAGCTCAACGTTCCGAGCATCCCAACGACCGATTACATCAATACCATCGCTCCTGAAAACGAACCCGAATTCCCAGGTGACGAAGCCATTGAACGCACGTACCGCGCGTGGATGCGTTGGAACGCAGCCATGCTGGTTCACCGCGCCCAGCGTCCAGGCATCGCCGTCGGTGGCCACATTTCGACCTTTGCATCCTCGGCATCGCTCTATGAAGTTGGCTTCAACCACTTCTTCAAAGGTCAAGATCACCCATCGGGTGGCGACCAAATCTTCATCCAGGGTCACGCTTCGCCCGGCCCATACGCCCGAGCATTCCTCGAGGGACGCCTATCGGCAGACCAGCTAGACGGCTTCCGACAGGAAAAGTCACACGCGGGCGGCGGTCTTAGCTCGTACCCGCACCCTCGCCTCATGCCAGACTTCTGGCAGTTCCCAACCGTTTCGATGGGTATCGGCCCAATCAACGCCATCTATCAGGCTCAGTTCAACCGGTATTTGGCCGGTCGCGGTCTCAAGGACACCGCTGACCAGCATGTCTGGGCCTTCCTCGGTGATGGCGAGTTGGACGAAGTTGAATCACGTGGAGCCCTGCAGTTGGCTGCCAACGACAAACTCGACAATTTGACTTTCGTGGTCAACGCGAACCTGCAACGCCTCGACGGCCCAGTTCGCGGAAACGGCAAAATCATCCAGGAGCTCGAGAGCTTCTTCCGGGGTGCCGGTTGGAACGTAATCAAGGTCATTTGGGGCCGCGAGTGGGATGACCTCCTGGCCCGCGACCACGATGGAGCCTTGGTTGACCTGATGAACCGCACTCCAGACGGTGACTACCAGACCTACAAGACCGAAGACGGCGCCTTTGTTCGCGAAAACTTCTTTGGTCGCGATCCTCGCACTCTCGAATTGGTCAAGGACATGACCGATGACGAAATCTGGGGCCTCAAGCGAGGTGGCCACGATTATCGCAAGGTCTATGCTGCCTACAAGGCTGCTATGGAGCACAAGGGTCAGCCAACCGTCATCATCGCGAAGACCATCAAGGGCTTCACCTTGGGCAAGTCATTCGAGGGCCGCAATGCGACCCACCAGATGAAGAAGATGACCATCGCTGACCTCAAGGGCTTCCGCGACGAACTTCGGATTCCAATCACTGACGCACAGCTCGAAGAAAACCCGTATCAGCCGCCTTACTACCACCCGGGAAACGACGCTCCGGAAATCGAGTACATGCACGAACGCCGTCGAGCTCTCGGTGGTTACCTGCCAGAACGTCGAAGCAAATACGTGTCGTTCGACCTTCCAGGCGATGACGCATACAAGGTCGCCAAGGGTGGCTCAGGAAACCAGCCCGTCGCGACGACCATGGCGTTTGTTCGTCTGCTCAAGGATCTCCTGCGCACCCCTGGATTGGGTGAGCGAATTGCCCCAATCATTCCGGATGAAGCGCGCACGTTCGGAATGGATGCGTTCTTCCCGACCGCGAAGATTTACAACCCGAACGGTCAGCACTACATCTCGGTGGACCGCGAGCTTTTGCTGTCCTACAAGGAAAGCACCGGCGGTCAGATTCTGCACACCGGCATCAACGAAGCCGGTTCGGTTGCGGCGTTCACCGCAGCCGGCACCTCGTACGCCACGCAGGGTCAGCCGATCATCCCGATGTATGTGTTCTACTCGATGTTTGGTTTCCAGAGAACCGCAGACTCGATTTGGGCGGCTACCGACCAGATGGCTCGAGGCTTCCTGATTGGTGCGACTGCGGGTCGCACCACGCTCACCGGTGAAGGCCTCCAGCACGCTGACGGCCACAGCCCACTGATCGCATCCACCAACACCGGGGTGATCAGTTTTGACCCTGCCTACGGTTACGAAATCGGCCACATCGTTCGAGCTGGTATCGAGCGCATGTACGGAGGCACCCACCCGGATCCAAACGTTGTCTTCTACATCACGGTCTACAACGAGCCATACCTGCAGCCAGCAGAGCCAGCCGATGTTGACGTCGACGGCATCATCCGAGGCATTCACCGCATCAGCAAGAATGAGCACTCGGGCCGCAAGGCGCAGATTCTGGCCTCAGGTGTGGCAGTGCCATGGGCCTACGAAGCCCAGCGACTGCTTCAGGATGACTGGGGCGTTTCAGCCGACATCTGGTCGGTTACTTCTTGGACCGAGTTGCGTCGCGATGGACTCGCCAAGGATGAGCAGAAGTTCCTGAACCCGGGCTCAGCAGTTGAACCGGCTTACGTGACCAAGAAGCTTTCGGGTGCTGAGGGTCCATTCCTCGGCGTCAGCGACTACATGCACGCCGTGCAGGACATGATTCGCCCTTGGGTTCCAGGTGACTATGCGACTCTCGGTGCTGACGGTTTCGGCTTCTCTGACACTCGCGCGGCGGCTCGTCGATTCTTCAAGATTGACGGTCCATCCATCGTCGTGCGCGTCCTTCAGCAGCTTGTTGAGCGCGGTGAAATGGATTCTTCAGCGCCGGCACAGGCCATTGAGCGGTACCGCTTGCACGATGTCACCGCCGGAACCAGTGGTTCAGCCGGCGGCGACGCCTAGTCATACCCGAGAAGTCGGCTAAGGAGAATTCATGATTGTCGTCGTCTGCCCAGGACAGGGAGCCCAGACTCCCGGAATGCTCTCACCGTGGCTTGAAGTTCCTGAGTTCAGGGTCTCGATCGAATCACAGCAGAGTGCGGCAGACATCGATCTGATTGGTTACGGCACCGAGAGCGATGCAGAAACCATCCGT
>JAGWTM010000050.1 GCA_028868975.1 Actinomycetales bacterium | reverse complement strand
TCCTTAGGTCTAAACTCAAACGCATGGTACTTTCTGAGACCAAGCTGCTACGCAACCTCAGGGTTCTTTCACGCTACTGCATTTTGGCTGGAATCTTGATCTCGCTGGCATTTTTGCCCTTTGGCGGCCTGCCAATCGAGTGGCAAATTGGTCTCGCGCTAGTCGCTCTCGCGGTAGGGATTCCACACGGCGCGGTAGACCACCTGATCTCGGTTCCGAATTCCACCTTCACCCGAATGACCGTTTTCATCATGGGCTATTTGGCAGTCACCGCAGTCGCTATCTGGGCAATCCTTGTGTCTCCGCTAATCGGCTTTCAGGCTGTCGTCATCATGAGCGCGATACATTTTGGACTCGGCGATGCTTCCTTCGTGGCAGATCTGGATGCACGAAGTCAGCCTGAGGCCCCGACTGCTGATGACCGGCCCATCAGGCGATTTCCCAGAGTTGCGTATGTGATTGCGGCTGGTTTCACCCCGGTGCTGGTTCCACTCGTGTCAGAACAGAGCACGCTGGCACTCGCCTCGGTGAATTCGAGACTCATTGATTGGTCTCGGGGTTTAGCGCCAACCCTGTTTTTCACCGCCATCGCTGTCGCGGTCCTAGCGATTTTATGGATGCTCCTTGCTCGTCGACCTCAAGAAGCGATTGATCTGGCGCTCCTGCTGACCCTGGCTGTAATTGCGCCGCCCTTGGTCGCCTTCGCTTTCTATTTCGGTCTCTGGCACGCCCTCCGCCACACCGGGCGACTCTCACTCGAGTATCAAAAATCGACAGTCGCACACGCCGCGGGCAGGAGCTGGAAGGCATTCGGCGCAGCCGTGTGGGCCGGTGCTCCGGCTCTCGTGATCGTGCTTGGTTTCACCGTATTTTTAGGCCTAGGGATGGGCTTCAACCTTCAAAAACAGTTTCTCTGGTTCCTGCTCGTTGTCATTTGGGCGCTGACAGTGCCGCACATGATTTTGACCTTGAGGCTAGACCTCAAAGCACTTCGCCGAGGCTGAGCGCGAGGCTAGTCGCGAAAGTTAATCTTCTTGGCGGCCATGATTACCCGCAATCTAGCTATGGCCGATTTGCCCATACCGGGCAGGGACGCAAGCTCTTGACGGCTGATTCGCCGCAAGTCTGAAACCCGATAAAGCTTTGCTGCGACCAAGGCATCTCTAGCCGGACGGGTTAGGCCGATTTTCAACCACTCTTCGTCGAGGGGTCGCTCGCGGTGATGAGTCAACAGAAGACCTACTTGATTTTGTCGCGCCAGGCGCTGAACGAGCGAACCGAACCTGCGTGTGGCAGGCGCAGCCACTGGAACGGATGCACCTCGGCCAAATTGGTGAACTTGGCAAAACTCGGCACCGGAGCGTGAGTCACCGCAACGCGGTTTTCGCTCGCGAACCGAACCGGATCACCGAGAAAAACTCTAGTGTCGCGGCGGCTGGACAAATCTTGAAGCGACTCTAAATAGAAGTAGATGCGTTTTGAAGAAAGTTGCAGTTTTCGAAGCGCCGACTCGTTGAAGACAAACACCGCTGGCAATTCTGGATGTGCCTTGAGTGCAGGGTCATCATCGCCGAGTGAGTCGATGGTCAAGAGGACAAACTCGGGAGTCTCGTTGCGAATCACGTCGAGGGGGCCTCGAGTGGCTGCCAGATCTGGGTCGGTAGTTAGAAGTGGCTCGGTCGGAGCCTGAGGCAAAACCGTTTCTTCGGCAAAATTCTCAATCGGGCAATTGTTCTTCAGCGGGCATCCACCACAGAGTTCTGGTGCTCGTTTTTGAACCTGCCAGCGGGCAAAGCTGTATGGTTTTCCGGTGCCGGAACCAACGGTCCACTGCCAGCCGAGAAGATTTGCGGCTCGCGAGCCATCTATCAGCTCACGATACATCCGCTCTTGTCCATGCAGCCAACCCGCGCCATTACGAACCGTCCAGTGCGACGCAAGCCACATCCTTGTCTGGTTAACTAACCAGCCATCCTGAACTAGCTCATCGACCACAAAGTCGACACATGCCATTCCGCTTGGCCAGCCATCGCCATCGGCGTCTCGATTTTGCTCGAATCTCAGGTTGTCAAACAGACGGGTGCCAACCCGCGCGTAAAGGTGTCGGGCGTATTCCTGCCACAAGAGTTCGTCACGGAATTTCTCACGGTCGTTGTAAGGCGCTGACTTGGCATGCTGCCAGAGCTGTTCCAAGGTTAGAAAATTGTGCCTGATGTATGGCGACAGGCGCGTTGCACCTCGTCGTTCCAACGGCAAGACCTCCGAACGGTTTCGGGCATAGCCGCTGATGTCGAGGCTGGCCAGTGCCTGATTCGCGGCGGTCTGACCACCGCGGAGGCTGCTGCGACCGCCACCCGAATGCAGGCCACCAAAGTGAGTCTCCAAGATTTGCGAAAGGTTCTCGCTGATTTCAATCTGACGCACTGTGCCTCTTTCGAAAGTTCGTTTCTCTGAGTCTCTAACTAGTCTTGAGTCGTGTTTATTGCAGGAGTTGATTTGGCGGCTGAGCCTAAAGGTTCAGCAATCTCAGTCCTGGATTGGCAAGCGGATCGAGTCACTCTCACCGACCTTCAACTCGGGGTCACCGACAATGTCATCGTCGACATCGCTCGCAATGTGGTCAAATTGGGCATCGATTGTGCGCTTGGTTGGCCGATTGAATTTGCACGGTTTATTTCGGCCCAGGCCGATCAAGCCCAGGCCGATCTCGTTCATGGCAGCCAAGTTCGACCGTCGGGGCAATCAAACGAACCTTTTTCTGGTGACCTTGAATTTCGCCGCCGCCTCGCCTATCGCGAAACCGATCGGCAAATCAGGTTGCACACGGGCCGTTGGCCGCTCAGTGTCTCGACCGATCGCCTCGCGATGACTGCCATTCGTGCCGCTGGCCTACTGAGCCAATTGGCGTCCGTGGGAATCGATGCAGTTCGATCTGGCACCGGCCTGGTGGTTGAGGTTTACCCTGCCGCTAGCTTGCGCCAGTGGGGTTTTGAATTTTCCGGCTACCGGGCATCGACCGAGATTCGCGGGCAACTTCTAAACCAGCTGGAAGTCAAGGCTCCGTGGTTAGATGTGGCTGCTCATCGGGATGCGCTCATCGAATCCTGCGACGCTTTTGACTCGTTGGTCGCGGCTCTGGCAACCCGTGCGGCACACCTCGGACGATACTTCGAACCGTCTCGCGAGCAAATTGGACTGGCGCGACTGGAGGGCTGGATTGCCCTGCCCAACTCACCGCTCGAGACACTTGTTGAACCTCACGCTGGCCAGAGCGAAACGGTTGTTTAGGTTAGAGACATGGACTCACTAAATCGTCACGAGGATTACGGCCAAGAGCTATTCGATGAGACGCACGTCTTGGCCAACCCGATTGAGCAGTTCAAGGTTTGGCTGCGCGATGCCGAGGCCGCCGAAATTTACGAACCGAATGCGTTTGTTCTGGGTGCCGTCAATAGCGAGGGTCAGCCCACTTCTCGAACCGTGCTCCTCAAGGGCATCAGCGAAGACGGTTTCTTTTTTGCGACCAACTACCTTTCGCGAAAAGGCAGCGCCATCGAGGCCGAAGCTCGGGTCAGCGCCACTTTCGGTTGGTACTCCATGTTTCGACAAGTTTTGATTGAGGGTCGCGCGGTCAAGGTTGACTCCATTGAGTCGGACGATTATTTCAACTCGCGCCCGAGAGATTCCCAGATTGCAGCGTGGGCTAGCCGCCAGTCCCAGCCAATCGCCAGTCGCGCAGCACTCGAGGAGCAGTTCGCGGCAGCCGCGGCCAAGTTCGAGGGTGTTGCGGTAACTCGTCCTGAATTCTGGGGCGGCTATCGCATCCTGCCGACTCGCATTGAGTTCTGGAAGGGCCGGTCGAATCGAATGCACGACCGCATAGTTTTCACGCGAACCGAAATCGCCGAGGGTCGATTCGGTGAGTGGTCGATTGAGCGTCTCCAGCCCTAGGCCAAGATCCCGCGACCTTAAAAGAGAAAAGGGATGCGGTCTCGCGACCACATCCCTTTTCTATGCGACTAGTTAGTCCTTGAACTCGGTTGCTGCGAATTCCTTGTTCTCTTCTGCCGACTTGATGCGTGCGACGGTGAAGATGATCAGACCGAAGGCACACTTTGCCAAGATGTCGGCGATGCTGTAGCCGATCTCACGAGCGACGACTGCATCGAACGAAGGAGCTGCGGTGCCCTGTCCTAGCGAGATTGCGAAGGTGATTGGGTAGACACCCCAGGTTGCCAACAGGAGCAGACGTGCACCCTTGAGCAGACGCTGGACGCGCTCTGACTGTGCAGCCAGGCTCTTGCCGATCTCGATGAAGATCACGTACAGGATGTAGAGGAATGGGATGGTCGAGAGGATCGCCCAGCCGACGTTTGGAATGCCCCACAAGTCGGTGTGCATGTCACCTGGGTAACCCAGGATGATCATGGCAGCAGCTGCAGGAACCAGGCGAGTCAGCAGCGACTTCTGCATGGCACGAGCAAGACCCATAACTGCGACGAGTTCGACGAGCAGCAGTGGCACGGTGAGCAGCCAGTCAACGTAGCGGTAGCCGACGTTGTAGCCTGCGAAGCCAGCGTCAACGGTGCCGCCAACTGGGTATGCCTCTTTGAACGAGTCGAACATACGGAAGTAGTGGTACGCAGCGATTGAGGTAACGGTGGCAGAAACCATTACGGCCATGCGGAACTTTGGCAGGACGCGGTCGCGCGCGATCCAGAGGAACAAGCTCGTGAAGAGCATGCTGGCGATGCCCAGTGAGAGCATGTTGTACACAGCGTTGTGTTGTACGAGATTCATTTTGTTTTTGGAGCCTTTCAATTCGTTTGTTGAGAAATTAATTGAAGGTCTCAGACGCAGCGGCCGCAGCGTACTGCGTCAAGGGCCTACATGAGGTACATCTCTGATACAAGCAGTGTTTGACCCCAAATTACTTCCGGCTTTAGATAACGATTTGGGTGTCAAAATTCCCAGAATCTGAAATTTGCAGGGAATTCTCAGCCGCGTGTGAGCAGGGCAATCGACGCCGGCAAGGCTGACAGCCAAAGCAGCAGATCACCTAACGAGTCGCCTTGAGAGTGCAGGTAAACGCCTGAAACAAACGTTGCCACGAAAACCAGGGCCAGGGTCAGGCGCCGCTGGTTGCGAGTCGAGACTCCCAGTTGCTGCTCAAGCTTTGGGTTGCGAATGGTTATTTCGCCACGTTCAAGCCGCGAAATTGCGGCTTCAACCCGATTCGGCAATCGACTCAAAACTGCCAGGGCGGATGCGCCTTGACCGATGAGGTCACCCAGAAAACCTCTCGAGCCAGCACTGAGCAGAGTGCGTGAGAACGGTTCGAGCGAATCCCAAATGTTGAATTTCAAGTTCAGTGAACTGGCCACACCCGAAATCAGCGAGATGCTTCGGACCAGCAACACGAAATTCTCAGGCACCTGAAATGGCAGCGTTCGCAGAATGTCGCCAAACTGCTTTGCGAACTCGCGTAGCTCACGGGGGTCGGTGCTGGCCAGCTCAGAAACGGCGACCCCGCCGAAGCGGCGGAACAGTGCTTCGATCGCCTGCTCTAGAGCTACCGTGTCGGCGCTTGGCAGCAAGAGTCCCAGGCGCTCCACCGAGCCGACCCAAGCCTGCGCGTCGCGACTGACCAGCGCGATCAAAAACCTGCGAAGGTTGGCCTGCTGCTCGAGAGTGACCGCACCCATCATCCCGAAATCGATAAACACCAATTGAAAGCCGCTCGGGGCTGACGCGCTGGGTCTTACAAAGATGTTGCCGGGGTGCGGGTCAGCGTGAAAAAACCCGTGCACGAAAATCTGCTGGAACGAAACTCGAGTCAACTCCGCCGCGATTAGGTTCGGGTTGAGGCCGGCAGCAATCAGCCCATCGACATCGTTGATCTTGATGGCTGAAACGTCGGTCAGGGTCAGAACTCGACGGGATGAGAGTTCCCAAATCACCTCTGGAGCGGAAACCGTGGCATCATCGGCAAAGTTCGCGGTGAACTTTTCGAGGTTCAGAGCTTCATTCAGATAGTCGATTTCTTGCAGGGTTGTTTCGGCGAATTCCTCAACCAGGCGCGGCGCATCCGCCCGTCTAGAAATCAATCGAACCTGCGACAGCCAACCCCCAATCTTTCGCAGAGCGGCGAGGTCGGTCGCGACAATCTCTTCGATACCGGGTCGCAGAACTTTGACGACTACGGCCTCGCCGGCGACACCAGAGTCGCCCTGCCCGCCGTCATCCTCGGCATGCAGTTTTGCTCGGTGTACCTGACCGAGTGAAGCCGCCGCGATCGGGTCTGACTCAAATTCCGCAAATGCCGCAGCAAGGTCCATGCCAAGACTCGCCTCGAGTTGACGCTTCACGGCGTCAAAGGGCTCGGGCGGCACTTCATCCTGAAGCCCTTCGAGTTCTCGCGTGACGGTTGCCGGCAAGACATCCAGCCGCGCTGAGACGAATTGACCCACCTTGATCATCAACCCCGAAAGCTCGGTGGCTAACCCCCTGAAGCGTCGGGCAATTCGCCGAAATCGAGCGACGCGGGTCTTATTCGCGATTCGACTTAGACCAATGGCCGGCAGAGCTATTTCGAAGAACCAGCTTTCAGCCAGTACCAGAGCTGCAAAATTCAGGATGCGCCGATAGCGCTTGCGCAGTTCTCGGGTTCGAGGTTGGGTCACGATACGAGCTTCGGTTGCAATAATTCGGAAATTTGACCGGGTTACTTTGTTTCACCGAGCAAACGGTGAAGCGATTTGGCGGCATCGTCCAATACTGTCTTCGCGGCCCGGAAGGTTTCGGTGTCGCCGGCTACCGTAACCGAGCCGAGCACCTGACCGAGTGCCGCGGCGGAACGGGCAAACTCAAGCTTCACTTCGGCTCGGCCCGAGACTGAGGTCGAGACCGAGGCATGGGTCGAGGCGCCATTGGTCTCGTCGGCTTTAGTCGAGGCGGCGTTAGCTGCCAATCGAGCCTCCGATAGCCACGCTTGCCCTGCCTCGGTCAGAGTGAAAATCTTCTTGCCTTTCTTGGCGGTGAAGTCGACTCGACCAGCTTCACGAGCCGATTCCAAAACCGGAAAAACCTCCGCTTCACGAGGAGCCCATCCGCCCGCGCTTAGCGTGGCGAGCTCTGCGACAACTTCGCTGCCGGAGCGTGGACCGTGGCTCAACAGTGTAAGCACGGCAACCTCAACATCGGTCGATGCCGGAACGTATGCGACGCGCGACGCATCCGAATTTTCGAATCGGGATTCGATCGACTTGCGCAGGTTGTTGAACAGGGTCGCTGCATCTTCGGCGAACGTGTTGATCATGAGGGCCTCGCTTCAGGTGGTTTGCGTCAGAGAAAACTCACGCGGTGCGACCCGAATTCCCAGCGCAGAGCTTTTGCTCAGGAATGCTTGGCCTGCCCGACGAGTTAGAAAAGCCGTGGACTTTGCAGGAAAAACTATCTTGGTCGTTGGCGGCTCTGGCGCACTCGGAAGCGAAATGACGCGAGCCTTGGTTGCGCGCGGGGCCAGGGTCTTTGCCACTTGCTCATCAGCAGCCTCGGCAGTTCGAATTCCAGACCAGGTTGAGCTGAAACTGCTCGCTGACCTCGCCTCTCAGGAGAGCATCGAAGTCTTGACCAACTATCTCAACCAGTCGACCGCACTCGACGGTGTGATTATTGCCAGCGGCCTGGTCGGCTTCGGCGGGGCTGAGCAGACCTCCGCTTCCGATGCCCTGAAGCTAACCCAGGTGAATTACCTTGGTCCGGCTCAGTTAGTCAGTGCCTTGGTGCCAAACCTCAAGCGTTCGGCGCAGCCGTTTGTTGCGGCGATCAACGGCGTGGTTGCCGAAAAAGTGTTCCCCGGCATGCACGCCTACACCGCCAGCAAGACCGCGTTTGCGGCTTGGCTGGATTCGCTGCGACTCGAGCATCGAACCCTTCAGGTGTTGGACGCCCGCCCGGGCCACACCGAAACTGGCCTGGCTAGTCGAGCCGTGTTCGGCACCGCGCCAAACTTTCCGACCGGCATGACCGCCGAGCACGTGGTTGGTCGAATTCTGGATGCGCTCGCCGCCGGTGAAACCAAGCTCGAAAGCGCCCGTTTTGCCTAGCTTCCAGCGGTTGCTCTATGTGGCGCACGATCACCTAAGCGATCGTCACGGAGTATTGCGCACAGCCAACCCCGCAACCGACGTCGTTGTTTTAGTTGAAAGCCGCCGAATGACGACCGGCCGAAACTGGCACCCGGAACGTCTGTTTTTCATGATTTCGGCCGCGCGCCATTTTGCTAATGAACTCGAGGCAGCCGGTTTCACGGTTCGCTACATCAGGGCGGCAACAACGATTGATGGGCTCAAGGCAGCGCGTCAAGAATTTGGCGACCTGCCAATTTTTGCCGCCGAGGCTTCATCGCACGTTCAGTTGGCACAATTGACCGGTTTTGGGGTCCAGTGGGTTCCTAATGACTTCTTCCTAACCTCGCGGGAGCATTTCTCGCTATGGGCCAACCGTCAGAAGTCATTCCTCATGGAGAACTTTTATCGCGCCCAGCGCGTCCGGCTCAATGTTCTTATGGCCGGCAAAGACCCGGTTGGTGGGCAGTGGAACTTCGATCACGACAATCGACTGCCTCCCCCTAAGAATTATTCGTGGCCCGATTACCTGCAGCACAACCGCGATGAACTCGACCTGGAGGTCGCGACGCAGGTGGCAAGCGAGCTCGATGGCGCATCCGAATACTTGCCGACCACGACTTGGGCTACCACGCGAGCCGGCGCGCTAGCGCAACTGAACTATTTCATCGAAAACCACCTGGCTGGCTTTGGACCCTATGAGGATGCGGTCACCAAAGAGAACTGGGCCTTGCACCATTCGCTGCTCAGCCCTTATCTAAACGTTGGACTCTTGCACGCCGAAGAAGTTATCGAGGCAATTGTTGGAGCCTTCGAGGCTGGCCGCGCCCCGATCGCTTCGGTGGAGGCGATTGTTCGTCAGGTAATCGGTTGGCGCGAATACATAAATGGAATGTATTGGCACCTCGGACCCGACTACGTTAATGCGAACTTTCTCGAGGCGAATCGGCCGCTGGCACCGCTCTTTCTTGACTCATCCAAAACGAAAATGGCCTGCGTCAAAGCTGCGGTGAGCGATGTCGAACAACGCTCATGGACGCACCACATTCCGCGACTCATGATTCTCAGCAACCTGGCACTTATCTCGGGAACCAACCCGCGCGAATATCTCGATTGGATGCGCGAACAATTCATCGACGCTTCGGACTGGGTGATGGTGCCGAACGTCATCGGCATGGCCACGTTCGCCGATGGCGGTCGATTGATGACCAAACCGTATGCGGCTGGCGGCGCATACCTGAGTCGCATGACCGATCACTGCAAGGGTTGCCCCTTCAACCCAAAGTTGCGCACGGGCGATGACGCTTGCCCGTTCACCACGCTCTATTGGGATTTCATCGACCGCAATAAGCCCAAATTCGCGGGCAACCACCGCATGGCACAGTCGCTCATGGGTCACCAGCGCCTGACTGACAAGGAGCAGGTTCGAGAGCGGGCCGTTCAGGTGCTTGAACTGCTAGACCGAGGCGAACTCTGATTGATATGCAGGCACCACACAATTCCAAGCAAATATCCTCCAAGCCAACATTCCCGTTGAGCCGAATCACGCCGGATGTTCTGGACTGCGCACAGGCGCTGATCAACGCTCAACTTGTGGCCATGCCCACCGAGACGGTTTATGGCCTGGCGGCTGATGCCACCAATGCGGCTGCGGTGGCCAGAATCTATGCCGCAAAAGGTCGGCCGTCAGATCACCCCCTGATCGTGCATTTTGCCAACCCGAAACTCATGCAGCGTTGGGCGTCCGATAT
>JAGWTM010000049.1 GCA_028868975.1 Actinomycetales bacterium | reverse complement strand
CAGCACGTTTCATCGAGGCATGACTCCAATCTGAGCGAGCGCGAGAATGCGCAATTTTTGAGCAGTGCTAACCGAAACACGGGTGGACGCCAATTCTTCCGCCGGAGTTTTGGCAAGTTTCTTGTTGAGTGCTTCAAATAACAGCTGAGCAGCCACCACGGCGCGACGCGAATCTGCCGGCAACAATGGGAGGCTCAACGCGGAGACATGCAGTTCGTGAGCGATATCGGCAACAATTTCGCGCTTGGAATTTTCATCGAAACTCTCCACCGTCACACCGGGAAAGTAACTTCTTCCCAGGAGTTTGAAATCGGCAGCGAGATCGCGCAAGAAGTTGACTTTCTGGAACGCCGAACCGAGCGCCCGAGCGCCTTCGATCATTTTCGCGGTCTCTTCTGCTGAATAATCCCGCTCGTGGACGAACGCCTGCAAGCACATCAAACCGACCACTTCGGCCGAGCCGTACACATACTCTTCGAAACTGGCCTGGTCGTGTTCGTGTTCGCGCAGGTCCATGCGCATCGAGGTGAAAAACGGTTCGATAATCTCTCGTCCGATGCCGACTCGAATCGCAGTCATGGCGAAGGCATGCACCACCAGATTCGTCGAATAACCGCGGTCGATGGCCGCATACGTCTCAATTTCGAGGTCATCCAGGAGGTGCTCCGTGGCCTTGATGTCAGCCTCAGTCTTCGCAGTTGACTCGCCCGACAGAGCCTGTGCAGCGGCGCCATCGACAATTTCATCGGCAATTCGAACCAAAGCGTAGATGTTGCGAACGTCTTGGCGAACTCGCTTGCCGAGCAATTTAGATGCCATTCCAAAGCTGGTCGAGTAGGTGTCAATGACCTCGGCCGAGGCTCGTTCGGCCGCACGCGTGTAGAGCTCAAGCCCTGTCAGGGCATTGGCTGGTTGTTGGCTGCTTCGCACGCTTCAAGCCTAGAGCTGAAAAGGTTTCCGGTGCACCAGAGCGGGCACCTGTAAACGTCTGCGCTCGGGCTAAACTTATGCAATGGCCAACGACATCAAACCACGCAGTCGCGACGTAACTGACGGCATTGAAAAGGCAGCTTCACGAGGCATGCTTCGTGCGGTTGGTATGGGTGACAAAGACTGGGACAAACCCCAGATCGGTATCGCCAGTTCCTGGAACGAAATCACTCCTTGTAACCTCTCGCTCGACCGCCTGGCCGATGCAGCCAAAAACGGCGTTCACGCTGGTGGCGGTTACCCGCTCGAGTTCGGCACCATCTCGGTTTCGGACGGCATCTCGATGGGTCACGAGGGTATGCACTTTTCACTCGTTTCGCGTGAAGTCATCGCCGACTCGGTTGAAACCGTCATGCAGGCTGAGCGCCTAGACGGCTCGGTTCTGTTGGCAGGCTGCGACAAGTCGCTGCCGGGCATGTTGATGGCAGCCGCCCGTCTAAATCTTTCATCGGTGTTCCTGTATGCCGGCTCAATCGCTCCAGGCTGGGTTCGTCTCGAAGACGGAACCGAAAAGCAGGTCACCATTATCGACGCCTTCGAGGCCGTTGGTGCATGCAAAACCGGCAAGATGTCGCGCGAAGACCTTGACCGCATCGAGAAGGCAATCTGCCCAGGCGAGGGTGCCTGCGGTGGCATGTACACCGCAAACACCATGGCCTCAATCGCAGAGGCATTAGGTATGAGCCTGCCAGGCTCGGCTGCGCCACCAAGCGCCGACCGCCGTCGCGACAACTGGGCACAGCGCTCGGGCGAAGCTGTTGTGAACCTACTGCGTCTCGGCATAACTGCTCGCGACATCATGACCAAGAAAGCCTTTGAAAACGCGATTGCCGTCCTGATGGCATTCGGTGGTTCAACCAACGCGGTCCTCCACCTGCTCGCGATTGCTCGCGAGGCCGATGTCGACCTAACCCTCGATGACTTCAACCGCATTGCCGACAAGGTGCCTCACCTCGGCGACCTGAAGCCATTTGGCCAGTACGTCATGAACGATGTCGACCGCGTCGGCGGCGTCCCGGTTGTGATGAAGGCTTTGCTCGACGCGGGCCTCATTCACGGTGACCCAATCACCGTGACCGGCAAAACCGTTGCCGAAAACTTGGCATCGATCAACCCACCTGACCCAGACGGCAAGATCATTCGTTCGATGAACAACCCGATTCACACCACCGGCGGCATTGCGATTCTCCGAGGATCGCTTGCTCCTGAGGGTGCCGTCGTAAAGACCGCGGGCTTCGACTTGGCTGAATTCACCGGCCCGGCTCGAGTCTTTGAACGCGAACGTGCCGCGATGGATGCGCTCGGCGAGGGCAAGATCAACGCCGGCGACGTCGTTGTTATTCGTTACGAAGGCCCGAAGGGTGGTCCAGGTATGCGCGAGATGCTCGCGATTACCGCGGCCATCAAGGGTGCAGGTTTGGGCAAGGATGTCCTACTATTGACTGACGGACGATTCTCAGGCGGCACAACCGGCCTTTGCATCGGACACATTGCACCAGAGGCTACCGATGGCGGACCCATTGCTCTAGTGCGCGATGGCGACTTGATTCGAGTCAACATCGCAGCTCGTTCGCTCGAACTACTCGTTGAGCCAGAAGAGTTGGCTGCCCGCAAGCAGGATTGGCAGCCGCTTCCTCCGCGTTACACACGCGGCGTACTCGCGAAATACTCCAAGTTGGTGCACTCTGCAGCAGAGGGTGCCTACTGCGGCTAGTTCGCTCTTTACCTCAAGCAAACGAGAGAGTTGAAATATGTCTGAAGTGCTTACCGGCGCGCAGGCCATCATTCGCAGCCTAGAAAACCTTGGCGTGACGGATGTTTTTGGTCTGCCAGGCGGAGCGATTCTGCCAACGTACGATCCGCTGATGGACTCCAAGAAGATTCGTCACATCCTGGTGCGTCACGAGCAAGGCGCCGGCCACGCGGCAGAGGGTTATGCCTCGGCTAGCGGCAAGCTGGGCGTGTGCATCGCAACGTCCGGCCCTGGAGCCACCAACCTCGTCACCGCAATTGCCGACGCTCACATGGACTCGGTCCCACTTTTGGCCATCACCGGTCAGGTGGGTTCAAAGCTGATTGGAACCGACGCTTTCCAAGAGGCTGACATCGTGGGCATCACAATGCCGATCACCAAGCACTCATTCCTCGTCACCCGCGCCGAGGACATCCCAGAGACCATCGCCGCCGCTGTTTTGATTGCAACGACCGGCCGCCCTGGTCCGGTTCTGGTGGACGTCACCAAGGACGCTCAGGTTTCGAAGGCCGAATTTGTCTGGCCACCGAAAGTTGAGTTGCCTGGTTACAAGCCGGTGACCAAACCGCACGGCAAGCAGATTCAGGCTGCGGCCGCACTTATTGGTGAGTCAAAGAAGCCGGTTTTGTATGTCGGCGGTGGAGTTGTGCGCTCAGGCGCATCCGCTTCGTTGTTGAAGCTGGCTGAACTCACCGGTGCGCCAGTGGTGACCACTCTTATGGCTCGCGGTGCCTTCCCAGATTCGCACCCGCTCAACCTCGGAATGCCGGGAATGCACGGAACCGTTCCGGCCGTCACCTCGTTGCAGAAGAGCGATCTGCTGATTGCGCTGGGCGCTCGCTTCGATGACCGTGTTACCGGAGACCTGAAGTCGTTTGCCCCCGAAGCCAAGGTCATCCACGTGGACATTGACCCGGCCGAAATTGGCAAGATTCGCTTCGCGGATGTGCCCATCGTCGGCGACGCGAACGAGGTCATCACCGAGCTCAACCTTGAACTTCAGAAGCAACCAAAGGCCGACCTGAACGAGTGGTGGGCTTTCCTAGATAACCTGCGCGCGCGTTACCCGTTGGGTTACACGCCGGCCGATGACGGCAAGCTCTCACCGCAGTACGTCATCGAGCGCATCGGTGAACTCAGCGGCCCAGAAGCCATTTTTGCTGCCGGTGTTGGTCAGCACCAGATGTGGTCTGCACAGTTCATTAAGTACGAACGCCCGAACGCCTGGTTGAACTCGGGTGGTGCCGGAACCATGGGCTACTCCGTTCCGGCGGCCATGGGTGCCAAAGTTGCTCAGCCAGACCGCTTGGTTTGGTCGATTGACGGCGACGGCTGCTTCCAGATGACCAATCAGGAACTCGCGACCTGCGCCATCAACAACATTCCGATCAAGGTTGCGATTATCAACAACTCATCCCTCGGAATGGTGCGTCAGTGGCAGACCCTGTTCTACAACGAGCGCTACTCGAACACCGACCTTCACACCGGCACCGATGCCCTCATGATTCCTGACTTCGTCAAGTTGGCTGAGGCTTACGGCTGCCTAGGCATTCGTGTCGAAAAAGAAGAAGACATCGACAAGGCGATCAAGCTGGCCATCGAGACCAACGATCGACCGGTTGTTATCGACTTCATCGTCAGCCGTGACGCCATGGTTTGGCCGATGGTTGCCGCGGGAGTTTCAAACGACGAGGTTAAGTACGCGCGCGACGCGGCCCCAATCTGGGACAACGAGGAGTAAGACATGTCAAAGCACGTACTCTCGCTGCTTGTCGAAGACAAGCCAGGTCTACTAACTCGCGTTGCTGGTCTATTCGCGCGACGCGGTTACAACATCGAGTCGCTGGCCGTTGGTGCTAGCGAAATCGAGGGCTTGTCACGCATCACCGTCGTGGTGAGCGTTGAAGGGCTACCTCTCGAGCAGGTGACCAAACAGCTGAACAAGCTGATCAACGTCATCAAGATTGTCGAACTGGAACCAGAACAGGCAGTTCAGCGCGACCACATGCTAATCAAGGTCAAGACCGAGCCAGCTACTCGCTCTCAGGTGCTTGAGGCAGTAACCTTGTTCCGTGCTCGCGTAATTGACGTAGTCAGCGATGCAGTAATCATCGAGGTCACCGGCGACAGCTCGAAGTGCGCGGCCTTGATCAAGGTTCTTGAACCGTTTGGCATCAAAGAACTGGTTCAGTCCGGTGTCTTGGCCATGGGTCGCGGTTCGAAATCAATCACCGAGAAGGTGCTCAAGTAGCAGCTTCTGGCTCTCATCGCCAACGAAGGCAAGTTTCAACTCAGTTTTGCAATAACAGAAACACACTTCCAACAAATAAGGAGAAACAAAGTGGCTGAAATCTTTTATGACAAGGATGCCGACCTCTCGATCATCCAGGGTCGCAAGGTAGCAGTTCTTGGCTACGGCTCACAGGGTCACGCTCACTCGCTCAACCTGAAGGACTCAGGCGTCGACGTGGTCGTAGGTCTACCTGAGGGTTCAAAGTCGCGTCCAAAGGCTGAGGAGGCTGGCCTCAAGGTTCTGACTCCGTCAGAGGCTTCGGCATGGGCAGACGTAATCGTCGTCCTCGCACCAGACCCTCGCCAGCGCGACCTTTACAACGACGACATCGCACCTAACCTGGTTCCAGGTAAAGCCCTCGTCTTCGGTCACGGTTTCGCAATCCGTTTCGGTTACATCACCGCTCCAGAGGGCGTTGACGTGTTCCTGGTTGCTCCGAAGGGTCCAGGCCACCTGGTCCGTCGCGAGTACGAGGGTGGTCGCGGTGTTCCTAACCTCATCGCGGTTCACCAGAACGCAACCGGCTCAGCCTTCGAGCTTGGCCTTTCATACTCGAAGGCAATCGGTGGTACCCGTGCGGGCACCATCAAGACCACCTTCGCTGAAGAGACTGAGACCGACCTGTTCGGTGAGCAGGCTGTTCTCTGCGGTGGCGCTTCGCAGCTGATCCAGTACGGCTTCGAGACTCTTACCGAAGCTGGCTACCAGCCTGAGGTTGCCTACTTCGAGGTGCTTCACGAGCTCAAGCTCATCGTTGACCTGATGTACGAGGGTGGCATCGCCAAGCAGCGCTGGTCAGTTTCAGACACCGCTGAGTACGGTGACTACATTTCTGGCCCACGCGTCATCGGCCCAGAGGTCAAGGAGCGCATGCGCGACGTCCTCACCGACATCCAGGATGGCACTTTCGCACGTCGCTTCGTCGCTGACCAGGATGCCGGTGCACCAGAGTTCCTAGCGCTACGCGCCAAGGGCGAGGCTCACCCTATCGAGGCAGTTGGTCGCAGCCTGCGCAAGCTGTTCTCGTGGATCAAGAACTCGGACGACTACAGCGAGGGCTCAGCAGCTCGCTAAGCCCGAGTTGCTTGAGGCCTAGCCGCAAGACGTTTGAAAACCCCGTCGGTGTTCGCGCCGGCGGGGTTTTTGCTTGGCCGTATCCTTGACTGATGCACAAGGTTTTTTACGCGGCTGTCAGCCTCGACGGATTCATCGCAGGCCCAAACGGTGACATGACCTGGGCCGAAAAATACCTCGCATCGGGCGAGGACTACGGCTATGTGCAACTTGTGCGTGAATGCAGCGCGATGCTCATGGGGCGAAAGACTTTCGAATTCGAAGCGGATGCGGCACCGGACATGGAGCGCGTCCTGCCCACTTATGTTTACACCTCTCAGCCGATGCGATTCGACGGCGTGAACACACGACAGGTGGCGTTCGTGGGTGGACCTTTGCGCTCGGTAATCGAGACGATTGGTGCATCGCACCCGGGAAAGCTCTTTGTTAGTGGGGGAGCGCAGCTGGTCGAGGGTTTGCTGGCCGAGAATTTGCTGGATGAAATCATCCTGTTTGTTTGCCCGGAAATCCTAGGAGCAGGCACTTCGCTTTGGGGCACCGCCGGCAGTGACCGCGAGCTCGATCTGGTTTCGACCAAGGCGTACGAATCGGGCCTGGTCGAGCTACGTTATCGGGTCGGCTAGCGCGAAGGTTAAAGCAAAACGGCACCCGATTGGGTGCCGTTGCCATTTAGCGACCTACTTGTCGCACTGGCAAAGCTGGTCTTCCGAGAAGCCCTCAAGCGCCTCTTCGATGTGTTGGCCGCAGCCGGTCCAGGTGACCTTGCCGCAGTTTGAGCAGTTTGCTGGTGAGCACATGGTGTGTCCTTCCGATCGTGGTTTCTTGTCTCAAGTATACCCCTAGGGGTATAAAAATCTAGTCCAGCTGTAGTTCGAGGATCGGGTTGGCACGCACCGACCGAATGAAGTCGTTGCTCGCGGTGGCCCAATCTTCGGCGCTCACGAACTGTAGATTGACGAGTCGACCGAGCTGGCCTTCGACGCTTGCGACGGCTCGAGAGGCGTCGATGCGGTTCATGTTGCCGACCAACAGCAGGTGAAGTTGCCGCGGCGTCGGGCCAGGTTTTTGCGCCAAACGCTCGGCCCATTCACCGTAGATGTAGGCGTGCTGAAGGCCAAACAAACCCTCGAGTGCGCGCGGCAGCAGAGCGGCCGGTCCATAAGAGTGAGCAACCACCTGGAAGATCGCCTCGAACAGCGGGTGGTCAACGTTGGCGCGTATCAGACGCACTCGGCCGAAGGACTTGTCGGTCACATACTCGGCTTCAACCAGGCGATCGACCTCACGCATGGCCGTCGGCACGCTCGTGAACGCATACTCGGCGAGTTCGGTGATTGAGAACTCAGTATCGGCTGCCATGAACAGGCGGGCCAGGATGAGCCCTTGGACGTCGCTGCGAATTAGCGGCGATAGCAAGCCGGGCTTTGGTTTCATAAAATGAAACATAACTTGCATCTAATGAAATGGTCAAGGGTGAATTTTGCGTAGGAGCGCCCTAACCTTGACCCCATGACTAAGCCAATCGTTCTAATTGCAGAAGAACTAAGCCCAGCAACCGTTGCCGCCCTCGGCCCTGACTTTGAGGTGGTCAACGTCGACGGCACCGACCGCCCAGCGTTGCTTGGTGCGCTAGCAACCGCCGACGCCATCCTGGTCCGTTCGGCAACTCAGGTTGACGCCGAGGCAATCGCGGCCGCGCCGAAGCTCAAGGTGGTCGCACGTGCGGGCGTTGGCCTAGACAACGTGGACATCAAGGCAGCAACCAATGCCGGTGTCATGGTCGTGAACGCACCGACCTCTAACGTGATCTCGGCAGCCGAGCTTGCGATCGGTCAGCTCTTTGCCCTCGCCCGGCACATCCCAGATGCCAACGCATCGCTGAAGGCAGGCGAGTGGAAGCGCTCGAAGTTCACCGGTGTCGAGTTTTATGAAAAGACGATTGGTATCGTCGGCCTCGGACGTATCGGCACCCTCGTGGCACAGCGCCTAGCCGGCTTTGGCGTAAACCTGATCGGTTACGACCCATACGTCACTCCGGCTCGTGCCGAGCAAATCGGCGTCACCCTAGCGACTCTTGAAGAAGTAATGGCGAAGTCGGACTTCATCACGATCCACATTCCAAAGACTCCTGAGACCACCGGTCTGATCGGTGCCGAGCAGTTCAAGCTCGCTAAGCCAAATCTGCGCATCGTCAACTGCTCACGCGGCGGCATCATCGACGAGCCTGCACTGTATGAGGCTCTCAAGTCAGGTCAGATTGCCGGTGCAGGTCTGGACGTGTTTGTCCAGGAACCACCAAAGGACAACCCACTGCTGACCCTGCCAAACATCGTGGTCACCCCGCACCTCGGTGCTTCGACGGACGAGGCCCAGGAGAAGGCGGGCATTTCGGTTGCGAAGTCGGTTCGCCTTGCGCTCGCCGGCGACCTCGTTCCAGACGCCGTGAACGTTGCCGGCGGCAACATCGACTCGTCGGTCAAGCCGGGCATCGCGCTGATGGAGAACATGGGTCAAATTCTGTTTGGTCTCTCGGGCGGCAACGCAGTTGCCATCGAGGTCGAGGTTCGCGGTGAAATCGCCGCTCACGATGTGTCGGTGCTCAAACTCGCCGGCCTCAAGGGTTTCTTCCAGAATGCCGTTACCGAGCAGGTCTCGTACGTTAACGCGCCTCTGATGGCAGAGCAGCGTGGCATCGATGTCAAGCTCACCGTGGACGGTCACAGCGAGGAATACCGCAACGTGACCACCATCAAGGCAACTCTCGCCGACGGTACGACCTCGTCAGTCTCAGGCACGGTGATCGGCCCGAAGTTGCTACAGAAGATTGTGAACATCAACGGGTATGACGTCGAGGTCGCCATGGCTGAGCACTTTGTCACCATGGTTTACACCGACCGCCCAGGTATCGTCGCCGTTTATGGCAAGGCTTTTGCCGAGGCCGGCATCAACATCGCGGCTATGCAGATTGCTCGTCAGCAGAAGGGCGGCAAGGCCCTTTCGGTGATCACTGTTGACTCGCCAGTCGAGGCAGCCGTGCTCGAGGGAGTTCGTGTTGCGATCGAGGCCGAGTCGATGAAGTCAATCGACGTCAACCTCTAAACGGACGCGTTTTACGCGAATGCCCCGACCGCAATGGTCGGGGCATTCGCACATACGTGCCTGCTACCGGCGCGCGAGCGCATCCATGCCGGCCTTCCAGGTGGTGTAACCACCCGAAAGGTTGCGCACGTTTTTGCCGGCCGCGCGCAGGATCTGCGCGGCGGTATGACCCCGCTGGCCAACCGCGCAGTGAACGATTACTTCGCCATCGATTTCGTCAAGATGATCGCGCAGCTCATCCACCGGAATCAGTCGTGCACCCGGGATTGCCCCAGCCGCATTTTCGGTTTCGGTTCGCACGTCAATCAATTGAGCGCCTGAGGCGAGCGCGCCCGTGATCTCGTGCCACTGGATCGTCGGAGTCGTGCCGTGAAGAACATTGTTGCCAACGTATCCCGCGTGATTGATTGGGTCTTTCGCTGAACCGAACTGAGGCGCATAGGCCAACTCGAGGTCCATCAGATCATCGACGCCGAAGCCCGCTCGAATCGCCGTGGCCAGCACATCGATGCGTTTGTCAACCCCATCCATGCCAACACCCTGGGCGCCGAGGAGGCGTCCGTTGCTTGGGTCGAAGACGACCTTCAGCGACACTCGGGCCGCACCAGGGTAATAACCCGCGTGGCTTCCGGGGTGAATGTGAATCGAGGTTGCCGGTATGCCGGCACGTTTGGCAGCGGTTTCGGTCAGGCCAGTGACGGCCGCCGTGAACCCAAAGGCTCCGATAATCGCTGT
>JAGWTM010000090.1 GCA_028868975.1 Actinomycetales bacterium | reverse complement strand
CCCGGCAACCCATACGACGCCGAGCTGCTGCAGAATGGCGACACCAGAAACGTTCTCGATCACTACCGATACTGGTCGATGGATGCGATTGTCGCCGACCTCGATTCCCGTCGGCACAGGTTTCACGTTGCCATTGAAAACTGGCAACACGATCTCAACATCGGCTCGATCGTTCGAACGGCGAACGCCTTCTTGGCGGCCGAGGTTCACATAATCGGAAACCGCCGTTGGAACCGCCGCGGAGCGATGGTCACCGACCGCTACCAGCACGTCCGCCATCACCCGACCGTGGATGACTTTCTCGAATGGGCTAAGACCGCCGACGAGGGCAGGCCGTTGCCCGTGATCGCGATCGACAATGTGCCTGGCTGCCAAAAAATCGAGCAGTATGCGTTGCCCGAATCCTGTGTGTTGCTCTTCGGCCAGGAGGGCCCCGGCCTCAGCGAAGCCGCGATTGACGCCGCAACCGTCGTTCTAGAAATCAGTCAGTTCGGCTCAACCAGATCGATCAACGCCAGTGCTGCGGCTGCTGTGGCTATGCACTCTTGGATTTTGCAACACGTCCGATTCGACTAGCTAACCGCAGAGGACGTCGGACAGTTCCAGTTGCCAATCTTCGTATTCGCTGTCGGTCAAGGTGAATCGCCGGGTCGAGCCCTTGGCTAAACCGCGGAACGATTGCTCGATTGAGTCGATCCACTCGTCGTTTTCGTCATAAACGTCCGCACTAACCGTGACGCTCTTGCAGGCAACGTTGGCGTGAACCGCTACGGTCAGGCAGCCAACATCCGGGCAGCTGGTGGTGGCAACCACATCGAAAACGACTTGCGGCAGACTCGCCTTCGGTGGCTTCTTTGTCGCCTTAGGCGCAACCGGCGATGGGCTTGCGGTGACGGCCGGCAACTCGGCATCTGGCGGCAACGGAGGCAAGTACGGCGTTTCGCTTGCCGTCTCGGTAGGGTCCGGGGCGAAAGTCGCATCGATCGCTTGGCGCATACAGCCCACTAGAACAAGGAACAGGACGATGATCATGCAGCCGCCCTTTTTGAGGGTGCGTTTTTCTTGCCAATCAAGCTGGCTATACCGTTCGAAGAAACTCATGCAGGCTCCCCTCTGCCTAACGATTGTGAGTGCATAACTCAAGTCTCAGGAGGCATCCGACATTTATCTCTTGAGCCCTAGCGACTAAACTTAATCAGTAAGGCGCATTCGCGCGATTACATCCCCGATGACGAAACGAGGGTGAAGTATGCCTGCGGTAGTGATTATTGGCGCACAGTGGGGCGACGAAGGCAAGGGCAAGGCAACTGACCTGCTCGCAGAACACATCGACTACGTAGTCAAGTTCAACGGCGGCAACAATGCCGGCCACACCGTTGTCATCGGCGATGAGAAGTATGCGCTGCACTTGCTCCCATCTGGCATTCTGACCGACGGTGTCGTCCCGGTGATCTCGAACGGTGTCGTCATTGACCTAGAGGTTTTGTTCCACGAAATCGAGGCCTTGAATGCGCGCGGCATCGACACCTCAAAGCTTCGTGTGAGCGCAAACGCGCACATCATCACGCCATATAACGTCACGGTCGACAAGGTCTCCGAGCGCTTCCTTGGCAAGCGCGCGATCGGCACCACCGGCCGTGGCATCGGGCCAACCTACGCTGACAAGATCAACCGTGTTGGTATTCGCATCCAGGATTTGTTCGATGAGAGCATCCTGCGCCAAAAGGTTGAGGGAGCGTTGGTCTCGAAGAACAACCTGCTCACCAAGGTTTACAATCGCGCAGCGATCAAAGCCGATGACATCGTCGCGACTCTGTTGAGTTACGCAGAGCGCGTCCGCCCGATGGTTGCCGACACCGCGCTTGAACTTCACCAGGCGCTTGAGGCTGGCAAGACCGTGCTTTTTGAGGGTGGTCAAGCCACCATGCTGGATGTCGACCACGGAACCTATCCGTTTGTGACCTCGTCAAACTCGACCGCGGGTGGTGCTTCGACCGGTTCAGGTATCGGCCCGGGCGAGTTCAA
>JAGWTM010000048.1 GCA_028868975.1 Actinomycetales bacterium | reverse complement strand
TTTGCCAATACCTCGCGCAAAACCTCAACCTGACCAGCGGCCGCACTAGGGTCACCCGGTCCGTTCGAGTAGAAGACTGCATCCGGCTCACTCGCGAGCAAAGTGTCAGCGTCGACCTTCGCTGGAAACACCTGGACATCCAACCCTCTGAGCACCATCTGTTCAATCGTTGAACGTTTGATTCCCAGGTCAACGATTGCGACCTTCCCCACACGTTCCCCAATTGCGGGAGCGAAATAGGGTTCTGGCGTGGTGACGGTGTCGCTGAGCGACAGCCCCTGCATCTTGAGTCCTCCGCGTACGCGTTCGAGTAGCTCTTGTTCGCTTGCGTCGGCGGCCGGTCCGCTGAAGATGCCTGCACGCATGGCGCCTGCGGTTCGCAGGTGGCGAGTCAGGGCACGCGTATCGATGCCCGAGATGCCAACGACTCCATACTTGCCCAGTTCGTCGTCGAGAGAGTTTTCGCTGCGAAAATTCGAGACGATGCGGCTCGGATCGCGAACTACGTAACCCGCAACCCAAATCTTGCTCGATTCCTCATCGCGGGAGTTGACGCCGGTGTTGCCAATGTGCGGAGCGGTCTGAACAACTATTTGCCCGGCATATGAAGGGTCGGTCAAAGTTTCCTGATAGCCGGTCATGCCGGTGGCAAACACCAACTCACCGAGCGTCTCCCCCGTCACGCCGTAAGGCCTTCCGATGAAGACTTTTCCGTCTTCCAAAACCAAGAGAGCTTTGCTCATAATTAGTCCACCTTCTGAGTTGGATTTGAAGTTTTGAATGAGGCGAGCAATTGCTCGCGAAAATCTCTATTGAGCACCCTCAGGTAAGTATCGAAGTTGGTCCCGTCAACTCCCCAGGTGACCACGACGAGCCCATCCCTTTCAACAGCCTTATCGATGGTGGCACTGGCGGTTCCGATGGCCGAGATTGCGGATGCGCTTAGGTTCAGCGTGTTCTCTCCGCTTCGCTGAATAACAAGTCCGGCAGCGCTCAGTTCCGCCTTTGCGTTGCCACGGTTACCTAAACCAAATCGCATGATCCGGTCGAGCGGTTCATTCGCCATGGTGGTCACCACGTAATACAGCGGTGAGGATAGCACTGGACCCGCTGACGGGAACTCGGGAGGGAGTTCTGGAAGCACTTTGGATTGAGAAGCGGCTTTTGAACGCCAGCCCCGAATGGCCAGGTATCCGAGAGCCAGGAGTACCAGCCCCATCACGGCTGCCATCTCGGTCAAACGCTGATAGATCATCGAGCTACCTCCACGATGGAACCATCAAGCACTGTCGGCCGACCACGGTAGATCGTGTGGACGACTCTTCCCGGTAGGGTCATACCGGCAAATGGATTGTTTCGGCTCTTGGATTCTGTCACCGCGACGATTTCGCGCTGAACAGCAGGATCAACCAGGGCCAGGTTCGCAGTCGAGCCGACTTTGATTGCCTCGCCCTGGCCCAAGTCAGCGGCAATCTTTGCCGGGTTTAGGGACATAACTTCGGCGAGGCGTTGCCAGTTCGAACGACCGGAATCAATAAGAACCAGCTGGGCAACTGAAACCGCGGTTTCGAGTCCCACCATTCCGAACGCTGCGGCGTCCCATTCGCATTCCTTGGCCTCGGCTGGATGTGGAGCGTGGTCGGTCGCAATGATATCGATGGTGCCGTCGATGAGTGCCTCTCTGAGCGCCAGCACGTCGGCTTCGGTTCGCAAAGGCGGATTTACCTTGTAAACCGGGTCGTAGGTGCGGGCCAGTTCATCGGTGAGCAGCAGGTGATGTGGGGTTACCTCGGCGGTAACCCGGATTCCGCGTTGCTTAGCCCAGCGCACGATCTCAACCGAGCGAGCCGTCGATAAATGACAGATGTGGATTCTGGAGTCGAGCGTCTCGGCGAGCATCACATCGCGAGCGATGATGGATTCTTCTGCAACACCTGGCCAGCCTGTCAAACCGAGTTGCGCTGAAACCTGGCCCTCATTCATCTGGGCACCCTCGGTCAGACGAGGGTCCTGTGCGTGCTGAGCGATGACACCGTCAAACTTCTTCACGTACTCGAGCGCGCGCCGCATCATGAGGGGGTCGCTCACGCATTTTCCGTCGTCGCTGAAAACTCGTACTTTGGCCTTGGAGTCAGCCATTGCCCCAAGCTCAGCTAGTTGAACGCCGCCGAGATCAACGGTTACTGCACCGATTGGAAACACGTCGACATAGCCAGCCGCATCGCCCAGTGCTTTTACCTGTTCGACAACACCGGCAGTGTCTGCGACTGGATTCGTATTTGCCATGGGGTGGATAGCCGTGTAGCCACCTTTCGCTGCAGCACGCGAGCCGGTTAGAACGGTCTCTGAGGCTTCGAAGCCTGGCTCGCGAAGGTGAGTGTGCAAATCGACGAAACCAGGAAGAGCGATGAGGCCGCGGCATTCGATTTCGACCTCGCCACTGAGCCCAGTGTCGATAGCAACTATGGTTTCCTGCTCGATTGCGATGTCAACCGTGGTCCCATCGCCCAGATTCGTGTTCTTGAGTACCAGTTGGTAGTTCATTCTCGAGTTTCTCCTGACATCAAGTGGTACAAGACAGACATACGTACCGAAATTCCGTTAGCGACCTGTTCTAAGACGGTTGATTGCGCCGAGTCGGCCGCCTCTGAGGAGATCTCTAGGCCTCTGTTCATCGGTCCCGGGTGCATGACGATGGCGTTCTCTGACAAGCGAGCAAGTCGTTCAGCACTCAAACCCCAACCTCTCGAGTACTCCCTCGCCGTTGGAAAGAAGCTGGCGGACATGCGCTCGAGCTGAACGCGCAGCATCATGACCACGTCCGGGTGAAATTCATCAATAGCGTCGTCTAGACCGAGGTAATAGCTGGCTCCCAAAAAGTTGGGGTTAGCCGGAAGCAGGGTGGCCGGCGCGGCGAGCCGCACTTCTGCCCCAAGGCTACGAAGCAGCAGCAGGTTTGATCTCGCAACTCGCGAATGCAGAACGTCACCGACAATCAGCACCTTTAGCCCGTCGAGAGACTTTCCGCGCGAATGGCTGCCATGGATGCGCTTGCGCATGGTGAAGGCATCGAGCAAGGCCTGGGTTGGGTGCTCGTGCTTGCCGTCACCCGCATTGATGATATGGCTTGAGATCCAACCCGAGTTGGCTAGGTTGTGAGCCGCACCGCTCGCGTGATGACGCACAATCAACGCCTGAGCCCCCATAGCCTCGAGTGTCTGGGCCGTGTCCTTGAGGCTTTCACCCTTTGAGACACTCGAACCCTTGGCGCTGAAGTTGATTACGTCAGCCGAAAGGCGCTTTGCAGCCACCTCAAACGAGATGCGGGTACGAGTCGAATCCTCAAAAAACAAATTGACGACGGTTTTGCCGCGCAGGGTAGGAAGCTTCTTGACATCGCGATCATTGACCACCGACATCTCCTCGGCGGTATCGAGGATCGAGAGAATCTCATCCAGTGAAAGGTCGGCGGCTGAAATCAAATGCTTCAAGATTCAATCACCACCTGGTTTTCAGCGTCACTCTCGGTCAGTTGAACGTTGATTCTTTCGTCGCGCGAGGATGGCAGGTTCTTCCCGACAAAATCAGCGCGAATCGGGAGCTCACGGTGACCTCTATCGATGAGTACTGCCAATTTCACAGCTCGAGGCCGACCGTATTCGGTGAGCGCATCGAGCGCGGCGCGGATTGTTCTGCCGCTGAATAGCACGTCGTCAACCAAAACGAGTGTCTGGTCAGTGATTCCCTTGGCAGGAAGCTCGGTCTCCGTAACAGCTCTGGTCGGTTTCCGATCCAGATCATCGCGATACATCGTAATGTCGAGCCGACCGACCGAATTTGACGGGTCGAAGTCAGGGTAGTTGTTGGCTATGGCTCGAGCGATGCGGTTGGCAAGAACTACTCCCCGAGTGGGGATTCCAAGAAGTACGAGGTTCGAAGTGCCATGGTTGGCTTCGATGATCTGGTGAGCGATTCGAGTTATAGCTCGATCAATGTCTTCGCTCGATAAGACGGTGCGTGTGCTCACGCCGACTCCTTCTCCGCCTCTCTGGACGGCCTTTAAAGGATTTTTGTTGCCATAACTCTATCAGTCGCTGTGACCGAACGATCGAGATAGAGGTGTTCTTTCAGGCTTGTTTACAGCGCTTTTCTGGTGGATGAGATTCGACCGAGCAGTCCGTTGATAAACGCACCCGAGTCATCGGTTGAAAGTTCTTTCGCGGCAGCTACAGCCTCAGAGATCGCTACCGGGTCCGGGACCTCATCGTTAAAGAGAATCTCCCAAGCCCCGACACGCAGAATAGCTCGGTCGACGTTAGGCATACGCTCGAGTGTCCAACCCTGAGAGTAGGTCTCTAAAAGCTCGTCTATCTCCTCGTGATGAGCGATCACTCCGTCAACGATTTGCTGCGCGTACCCGAAGATCTCAGCCTGGTTTTGGCGATCCGCGACCATTTCAGCAACTTCAGAGAGGAGCTGGTCCGGCGAAACCTTTCTGAGGTCGGCGGCGTAAATAGCGTCGATGGCGCGCTTGCGCGCCTTTGTGCGGGCGCTCAATTAGTCGTTGATGCGACCGAGGTAGTCGCCAGTTCGGGTGTCGACCTTAACCTTGGTGCCGGTCTCGAGGAACAGCGGAACCTGAATCTGAAGACCAGTCTCAAGGGTTGCCGGCTTGGTTCCTCCGGTCGAGCGATCGCCCTGCAGGCCAGGCTCGGTGTAGGTAACCTCGAGTACTACCGAGGCTGGAAGTTCGACGTAGATTGGGTTTCCCTCGTGCAAAGCGACAACCGCATCCTGGTTCTCCAACAGGTACTGTGCCGCTTCTGAAGCGAGTTCAGGCGAAAGTGTGAACTGGTCGTAGTTGTCTTTGTCCATGAACACAAAACCGGTGCCATCGTTGTACAGGTAGGTCATGTCGCGCTTGTCGACGTTAGCGGTTTCAACCTTCACACCCGCGTTAAAGGTCTTGTCGACAACCTTGCCGCTGAGGACGTTCTTCAACTTGGTGCGGACGAAAGCAGGGCCCTTGCCTGGCTTGACATGCTGGAATTCAACTACCGACCAAAGTTGGCCATCGATGTTTAGTACGAGACCGTTTTTGAGATCGTTGCTAGTTGCCATGGAAATCACTCATTTCTAGATTTGCGCTCGCGCGCGAAAACTGCCGCTTTCGGCCAGCCAATAGTTTATCGGTATCGACGCTAAAGAGCTTGAACGCCTATCTAGCTAACTGACGCAGAGCCAAGAGGTATGAGTCGACACCGAATCCGGCGATAACACCGGTCGCAATACCCGAAATTACGGATGTGTGTCGGAACTCCTCGCGCGAATGAGGATTGCTGAGGTGAACCTCGATTAGACGAAGGCCCGCCTTGGGCACCTGAACCGCGGCATCGCGCAACGCATACGAGTAATGAGTGAATGCGGCAGGGTTCAGGACCACGTCTTTATGCTGATCCACTGCCTCATAGATCCAACCGATTAGTTCCGCTTCGTCGTTGGTCTGGCGCACTTCCGCCTGTATGCCCAGAGCAGAAGCCTCCGCTAAGACCCGGTCAACGAGTGTCTTCCAGTCCGCCGAACCATAAATCTCTGGTTCACGCGAGCCGAGGCGACCAAGATTTGGTCCATTCAGAACTAGCACATTGCTCATGGGACTAGGTTAGTGCTCTGCGATTTCTTGATAAGCAGCAAACAGCATTTCATTGGTCGGAGCCGCCATGATTGTGGGCTTGCCGATCTCATCCAGCACAACAAAGCGAAGCGAACCGGCTCGAGATTTTTTATCGCGCTGCATGGTCTCTAACAGCTGGTTCCAGCGATGCGCACTGTAACTAGTTGGAAGTCCCAATAGCTTGAAGACGGCGCGATGGCGATCGACATCGGCGTCGCTGAGGCGTCCGGCAATTCTGGCGAGTTCTGCTACAAACACCATTCCGATGGCAATCGCGGCTCCGTGACGCCACTTATAGCGTTCAGCATGCTCGATGGCGTGCCCCAGAGTGTGCCCGTAGTTCAGGAATTCACGCTTACCGGCTTCTTTGAAATCCTCCGACACGATCTGTGCTTTTATCTTGACGCTGCGCTCAATGAGTTCGAGGAACACCTCAGATTGAGGGTCAGTGGCCAACTCAACATCGGCCTCGATTAGCTCAAGAATTCGCTGATCGGCAATGAAACCGTATTTGGCCACTTCACCGAATCCGGCGAGCACCTCCGTGCGTGGCAGCGAGTTGAGTGTCTCAAGATCGCAAATCACGGCAGACGGGGCATGGAAAACCCCGACCAAGTTTTTGCCCTCCACGGTGTTTATGCCGGTTTTGCCACCGACCGCGGCATCAACCATCCCTAAAAGCGTCGTTGGCACCTGAATCAACTTCACTCCACGCAGCCAGGTAGCGGCAACGAAGCCGGCAAGGTCAGTGGTAGAACCACCACCAAAGCCGATGACGGCATCGGTGCGTGTGAAGTCGGCCTTGCCCATAATTTCCCAGCAGAACGCGGCTACATGCACATTCTTGGCTTCTTCGGAGTCGGGTACTCCAGCGAGAATCGCCTCGTACCCGGCCTCAAGAAGACGTTCGCGAAGTAACTCGGCACTTGCCGAAAGAGCGACCGGGTGGACCACCAGTACCTTAGCCACAGTGTTGCCCAGAGACGCTACGACGTCATCCAATAGAAAACGACCAATCCGAATCTCGTAAGAGTTTTCGCCGGTTACTTGAACTACACGGGTATCAGACATTGATGCCAAGCCTTGCTTTGATTTCGGCTAGTGCCGAGGCGAGTGATTGATTTGAGGTGTTAATTGTGAAATCCGCCGTTGCTTCGTAGAGCGGCTTACGTTCGTCGTAGATTCGACGCCAATCCTCAAGGCCATTCTTCAAAAGTGGCCGATTGCCCTGTGCCAGGCGTGACGCCATGTGGCGTCCGTCAGTTGAAAGGTAGAAAACGGTAGCGGCACGAAGGCGGTCACGGGTCAATTCGCTCAGCACTGCTCCCCCACCGGTCGCGATCACACCGGGACGCGATAATGCCTCTGCAACCGCGTCTTCCTCGTAGTGCCGAAATACTGGCTCACCCTCGGCTTCAAAGATCGCCGGGATCGAGCCGTGCTTTGCCACGATGAGGGCGTCCGTGTCAGTGAAGCCTACGCCCAAGGCCCTTGCGAGCTTCTTGCCCAGAGTGGTCTTTCCAACTCCCATTGGGCCGATAAGAACGACAACCTCGTCTTTGGAAGGCATTACTGCGCCGAGTGAGAACGAAGCACCTCTGGGATGCTAGCCAAGTATGACTCTAAGTTTCGACGGGTCTCTCCCACTGAATCGCCGCCGAATTTCTCAAGAACTGAATTGGCGATGACCAGAGCAACCATGGCCTCAGCAACGACTCCTGCGGCGGGAACAGCACAGACATCCGAACGCTGGTGGTGGGCCTTAGCAGCCTCGCCGGTAGCGACATCAATGGTTTGAAGCGCACGAGGAACGGTCGAGATGGGTTTCATCGCAGCTCGTACCCGAAGAATTTCGCCGTTTGACATGCCACCTTCGATGCCGCCCGCACGATCGGTCAGACGCTTTGATACGCCGTCTTCGCGCTGAATTTCATCATGGGCCTGTGATCCTCGGCGTCGTGAAGTCTCGAAGCCATCGCCAACCTCAACGCCCTTGATGGCCTGAATTCCCATCAACGCGGCAGCGAGCTGAGCATCGAGTCTGCGGTCCCAGTGAACGAAAGACCCGAGACCAGGAGGGAGCCCGTAAACGAGAACCTCGACAACCCCGCCCAGAGTGTCGCCGTCTTTGTGACACTCATCCACCTCTGCAACCATCGCGGCTGAGGTGTCGGAATCAAAGCATCTGAGCGGATCCGCGTCCAGCACCTGCACGTCGCGCGGGTGTGGCAACTCGGCAGTCGCTGGGGTCTGAACCCTTCCGATCGCTACCGTGTGCGATACAAGCTGGATGCCTAACTCGGCTAGGAAGTTTGCGGCAACCCGACCCAGTGCGACTCGAGCCGCGGTTTCGCGGGCACTCGCACGCTCGAGGACTGGTCGACTGTCGAGAAATCCATATTTCTGCATGCCTGTGAAGTCTGCGTGCCCGGGGCGTGGACGAGTTAGTGCCTCTGCACGTGCTCCGGTGAGTGCTTCCGCCGGAACAGGATCGCCCGACATGACTTCTTGCCATTTGGGCCATTCGGAGTTAGCCACGCAAATTGCGACCGGACCGCCCATTGAAAGCCCGTGTCGGATGCCGCCCGAGAACGAGACCTCGTCTTGCTCGAATTTCATTCGAGCACCGCGTCCATAACCGAGACGACGACGTGCGAGCGACTCCTGAATCTCGGTAGTGGTGACTGGGACTCCAGCCGGCAAACCTTCTAGAACTGCAACCAGTTCAGGGCCGTGTGACTCCCCTGCGGTGATCCAACGTAACATGCGTCAATATTGCCACAAGCTAGACCGCGTGCCGCATGGCCTCGAGCACCGCGACCTCGTTAGCAAGTTCATGATTCGGGTTTCCTCCGACGAAAATCCTCAACTGAGCAACGGCCTGCCAGATCAACATTTCGAGCCCACTCGCAACCGGCTGGCCGGCGTAACCCCAAGTTTGCGCGGCAAGGCTCGGCCAAGGGTTGTACGCGACATCGAGAAGAGGCCCGCGTATTTGTGCGGTTTTTCTTACCGACAGGTCTTGAATTGCAGCATCCAGGGCGTGAGCCGGAATTGTAGAAATGGTCAAATCGACCTTGCTTATGACTGAACCAAGGCTGCGAGCCGAACGCGCATGCAAGCCCAAGCCCCTAGCAAACTCCACAAGTTCCTTCTTGGAAACCTTGTTTCGAGCGGTGACTAACACTTCGGCATCTGCATTTAGATGGCGAATCGCGAGAATCGCGGATCGTGCTGTTGCACCAGACCCGATCACCAACACTCGCAGTGGTTTCTCGACGCCAATACCCCTGAGCGCCTGCACTATTCCAAAAACATCGGTGTTGTAAGCGTTCCAGCCATGCTCGACACGCAAAAGGGTGTTGGCTGCCCCGCTGACTTCGGCAAACTCATCCCGCCAGAGAGCATTGCGCGAAGCCTCCTCTTTCAGAGGTGCGGTTACCGAGAAGCCCCGCAATGCTTCAGGAGCATTATCAAGCACTTGACGAAGATCGTTCTTGGCAACCTCGAGACGACCGTAGGTCCAGTCAAGGCCCAAAACTTCATAGGCTGCACGATGAATCGCCGGTGACTTTGAATGATCAATTGGCGAGCCGACCACTAAGAATTGCTTACTCATAGCCGGGGTGTTCCTTCATCCAGGCACGCCAGGCCGCGACGGCTCTTGCGTGTTCCGCATAGGTAGTGCTGAACCAAGTTTCGCCAGTTTCAAGGTTGACTGCACAGAAGTAAATCCAGCTTCCCGCTGCTGGGTGAAGGGCTGCATCGATGGCGACATGCCCTGGTGCCGAGATGGGACCGATTGGCAGACCAGCATGAACGTACGTGTTGTAGCCATTGGGGTTTGCGCGATCGGCAGCCGTGGTGTTTACGGTTTTCCCATTCACGCCGTAGCTCACGGTTGCGTCTGACTGCAACTTCATTCCCGAGGCAATTCGGTTCAAAAAGACCCGCGAAACCTTGTAGAAATCTTGCGTCTGTCTGGCTTCTGCTTGAATGAGACCCGCAAGGGTTAGAACACGATGCCAGTCTTTTTCGGCTACAGAGAAAGATTCGAGTTCGGTCACCATGCGATCATTCATCACCTGCAAAATCTGCTTGGCAGAGAGTTCAGGACCGAAATCGTAAGTCGCTGGGAACAGGTAGCCCTCGAGACTCGGGGCCCCCTTGCCCGTTCGAAAATCAGATAGACGTTTGGCGGCAGCTGCGAAGTCTGACTCCGGTAGACCCGTTTTTTTGCTGAGCACGGCGAAAACCGAGCTCAATCGCAAACCTTCCTTGATTGTTACGTGATGCGCGAGCGCGTTGTTAGGGCTCGAAAGCACCTTGAGCGCATCGATACTTCGCATGCCTGATTTGAGACTGTATGTACCCGGGTAGAAAACCACGCCCTCGTCTGATGCCAAACGCGTTGTGTAGCGCTCTGACTTGACCACACCCAGTGAAACAAGTTCAGAAATTACTGTCGAACCTGTCTCCCCCTGTTGGATTACTAGCGTTACGGAGCCACTACCTGGGCCGGCGAAATCATTCCCTGCCAAAGATTCAAGGGCGGAGCGAATTTGCCCCTTTAGGCCGTATGCGATTGCGCCAAACAGTGCGAGGACAATCACGCTCACAATCAGTCGACGACGCGTCCGTAGCTTCAACGATCAGTCACCTCCGCCTTCGTGAGTCCGGGTGTGAGACCGGTGTTCTTTTCCGAATTTAAGGCCGCTTCGAGAATTAGTGAAGCCGCAACAGAATCAATTTGCGCTTTGCTCGACTTAGCCGATTTGCCAACAGCACGTAAGTTTGCGGCAGCCGAGACTGTAGTGAGGCGTTCATCGATGAAGCGTGGCTCGAGTCCAATACATTCGGCAAATGCCAATCCGACCTGAATCGCGTCATGGGTGGATGCGGTGTCTGCGCCATTCAAACTGATCGGCAACCCGACATAAATTTCAAGGAACTCTGAACCTATTTCGGTATCGTGGAGCTCCAGGAATGACCGCCACGCACGAACTGATTCGTCCAGCGATTCATCTCGATGGACATTTCCGAGTGGTGAGGCCAAGATGCCGTGAAAGTCGGACACAGCTACGCCAATTCGCGCTTTTCCGACGTCTATGGCTAGCCGTCGCCCGGTGCGCATACTAAGAAATTGCTCCGGTGATCGCAGCAATAGCCGCAGGAATAGCCGAGACGTCCGAACCGCCACCCTGTGCGAGGTCGTCTTTTCCGCCGCCGCCGCCACCGAGGATTCCGCTCGCGACTTTCACCAGTTCGCCGGCACGCGTTCCCGCAGCCTTGGCCTCTGCTCCCACTGCCACTACCAACATCGGCTTGGCACTGACAACACCGAAGATGGCTGCAACCGAAGCAGCTCCGGCGCGCTCGCGAATTTGGACAGCCATCTGGCGC
>JAGWTM010000047.1 GCA_028868975.1 Actinomycetales bacterium | reverse complement strand
ACCGTGTAGTCCAGCGCGAAGGTTGCACCCTTGGTCATGTAGCGCACGTATGGGTGGGTGACGGCGTCACACCACCAGGCGCAGGCCAAGAATTCGGCAGTGCCCGCAGGGTCGAGCTTGCGGTCAGCCGCATCCAGAGCAATTCGGTATGAGGTTGGGCTGCTGACAACGCCGACTAGCGCGGCACTGGTGGTGCCGTTGAAGGCAACGTCATCGAAGTAGAAGTCAGCCGAAACACCGGTGGTTCCGTAGTCGTAGACCATGTTGGCTCGGTTGTAAGCGATGCCGCTGTTGAATGATCCCGATGTCGGAGTTGCAAAGTCAAAGGTAAGCACCTGCCAACCTTGAGTCGCAGCGGTCGCGGTTTTGACAACCGCGTTGCCGTACCAGTTGTCGGTGACAACAAGCGCAACAACCTTGTTTGCCGCTGGCGACCAGAAATTCATTGTCACCGTCTTGTCGGCGTTTGAGATCAGGCTCGAGCCATCGGCGATGGAACCAACAGCGATGTTTGAAGTCGCGTTACCCATGTGAGCCTTAACGGCCTTCACTCCAGCCGAACCGCCGGCTGGTTGGTCGCTGACGTAGTTACCCCAAGCTGAGCCATCGTTGGCGCTGGTGTAACCGAGCATGTTGGCCCAGCCATTTTGACCTACGGTGTTCGCCTCGTAGTCAAAGTTGGTTGCTGGCACCAACGGGTAGACGGTTCCGCCGTTGAAGCTCGCGTTGTCGAAGTAGAAATCGGATGAGGTCACCTGAGATGCGGTGTCGTAGTCCAGGTTGGCACGGTTGTACGCGATCGCCGAGTTGTAGGTTCCAGTGGTCGGAGTGCTGAAGTCAAAGTAGAGCTTCTGCCAGCCGACGACGGTTACCGCCGAGGCATTGACCGCAATCGCGTTGCCGTAGCTGTCATCGGTCACGGCCAGCGATACGACTTTGCCAGCCTGAGGTGCCCAGAACGAAATGGATGCCGTCATGTTGCCCGCGGAGATCAGCGAGTCGGTCGCGGCAATTGCACCGACGGCGGTGTTTGACACAACGCCGTTACCCATGTGTGCTTTGACAGCAACCGAGCCGATTCCAGAACCACCGGCTGGTTGATCGTTTACGTAGTTACCCCAAGCGCTGTTGTCGTTTGCGCTCGAGTAGCCAAGGATGTTGCTCCACCCGTTCTGGCCAATGGCTTCGGCGTCGTAGGTGAAGACGGTGGGTGGGGAGGCGATGACCGCATTGGCGGGCAGCGCGCCCAGAGCGAGAGCGCTGGACGCCGCAAGAGTCAAGGCAACGACCTTTTTGGCCGTTCTTGCGAGTGAGAACACTGGACTTTCCTTTCAGCTTTTTCCGATTGGTAAACGCCTCCGGGCGTGCGCGCAGAAGCCAAATACCTTGGAGTGCGCACACACGTCCATTCGCCTAAGTTATCAGGAACTTTTGACCGCGTGAAACCGATTTCAGAGACTTTATGGAATTGTGATATTGACTGATTAGGTAAATAGAAAAAGGGGTTGCAGCCACCCGTGGGACTGCAACCCCTTCTCTTTTGGACCGTCAAGTCAACTGACTACGACTCCCCTTGAAACAGAATTCTTGGCGACGATCTCGCGATAGGCCAAAGCACTGTTTTTGAGAGTGCGTTCCAGTGTGTCGAAATTGACATGAACAATGCCAAATCGTTTCGCGTAGCCTTCAGCCCACTCGAAGTTGTCCATCAACGACCAGGCAAAGTAGCTCTTGACCGGAGCCCCCGCCTCGATCGCGGCGGCAACACTCTGGATGTGTGCGGTTAGGTACTCCACGCGACGGTCATCCTTGACTTCGCCGTTCTCATCCGGAACCTCGTCATAGGCAGCACCGTTCTCGGTGATTGCAATGTCTTCGGTCTCTGGCCAATCGCGCTTGACGCGCAGCAGCAGATCTTTCAAGCCCTCTGGCGTTACCGGCCAGCCCATGTCGGTGTACGGCGCTGGCGGGTTGCCCTTCTCGCGCTGAGGGAACGGGAACGGACCATACTTCTCGGCCGGGTGACTCTCGTCGTCGGGGTTGGTAAGGAACGAATCCGAGTAGTAATTGATGCCAATAAAGTCTGTTTCGACCTTCAATGCCTCACTATCACCTGGCATCATCAGCTTCTGCAGGCGCTCACCGTGGAATTTCACCAGGTTTTCTGGGTAATTGCCGGTCGTGAATGCATCGAGCCACCAGCGGTTGAGCTGCGCATCCATCAGGTCGGCTAGCTCACGCACCTCTTCGGTTGCGTCCTCGGCAATTCGGTAGTTAGTCATGTTGACCGCGATACCGGTGCGAATGGATGGGTTCACCGCCTTCATGGCTCGGGATGCGTGCGCGTGGGCGAGAGCGGTGTGGTGGGCAGCGGCCAGGGCCGAATCAACGTTGCGGACTCCCGGAGCGTGAACTCCAGACATGTAACCCAACCATGAGACACACCAGGGCTCGTTTATAGTCAGCCAATTCGTGATTCGATCACCGAATCGCTCGACAGTAGCGGCGGCGTATTCGGCAAAGCGGAACACGGTATCGCGATTTGCCCAACCGCCTTTGTCCTCCAGTGCCTGCGGGAGGTCCCAGTGATAGACAGTCGCCATTGGCTCGATTTCAGCGGCCAACAGCTCGTCAATCAGCCGATCATAGAAGGCGAATCCTCGCTCTTCGCGCTGCTGATCCCCATTGGGGAACATGCGCGGCCAGGCCAGGCTGAAACGGTATGAGTTCACGCCAATCTGCTTCATCAAGGCGACATCCTCCGGATACCGGTGATAGTGATCACAGGCAACATCGCCGTTTTCACCGTTCACCACTTTGCCCGGTGTATTGCAGAAGGTGTCCCAGATTGAGGCACCTCTGCCGTCGAGTTGAGCAGCACCTTCGATTTGGTAACTCGAAGTTGCTACACCCCAGTTGAAGTCGGCAGGAAAACTATTCACCGCGCAGACCCTCCTTGAATCAGCTCTTATTGACAAGAGACACAGCTTTGAAATGGCCTGAAGAATCGTTCGGGGATCACCTTGTGCGAGACAATCCCCGAACGCATAACTTCATCACCATTCGTAGTTGCGATGACCGGCGTCACCCATGGAACATGAAACCGATTTCACAATTACAAGATTACACGCCTCAATTCACCCCAATATCAAGCCGCAACTGGTGTGCAATCGATTTCGTTAGCAAAGCGTTACCCGCGAATAAGACTCCAAAAATAGACAGATTTTGCTTCGTGATAGTTTTGCTGTGCAACCGCTTCTATAAGGTGCCCTGTCTGAGAGAAATAATGTCGCGACAATTACTTTGGTCACTCGAGTTCAATGACGCCGCTGGAACGCCGCCGAGCGCGGAGTTTTTCAACTTCGATATCGGCGATGGCACCAACAGCGGAATCCCCGGCTGGGGCAATCAGGAGCGCGAGTACTATCTCGATTCGGCAATCGCCGAAGACGGTTCGGGCAACCTGGTGATTCAGGCAAAACGACTTATTCCATCGGGTCGCAACGCGGCTGATAGCGACAACTCGGAGCAGCTGACCTGCTACTACGGACCAGCCGAATGGACCAGCGGCAAGATCACAACGCTCGACAAAATCAGCTTTCAATACGGGCGGATTGAGGCGCGCATCCGTATGCCAAAGGGCGATGGAACCTGGCCAGCCTTTTGGTTGCTCGGCACTGACATTCGCGAAAACAACTGGCCACACTGCGGAGAGATCGACATCGTTGAGGTCAAGGGCTCTGAACCGACAGGAATCTTTGGCACCTTGCACGGCCCAGGCTATTCGGGCGAGCACGGCAGCGGAATCATCACTCAACTGGGTGAAGAAAGCTGGCGAAACTTCAACAACTACGCCATTGAGTGGCGCGAGGATCGAATCGATTGGTTTGTCAACGATGAACTGTTTTTGACAAGGACTCCGGCCGATGTAGCCCCGAATCAATGGGTTTACAACAAACCGTTCTACATGATCCTCAACCTCGCGATGGGCGGTAACTTCACCGGCGACATCGATCCAGACCTAGTTGAGGCGCAGCTCCAAGTCGATTGGATCCGTCACTACTCGATTGATGGCATTGGCCAGAATTGGCTCGGCCGCTGAAACTTACAGAACAATCGCTAGCGCGACCAGGTCGAAAGTTCGCCTTCCTGGTGCCGCTGATTGCCGTCATTTTCGGCGTGGGTCTCATGACCACCGTCACCAGCGCTGCGCCAGGTAATTACTCAAGCACCGGAGCGCGTTGCACCATCGTCGGCACCGCCAAGTCAGAGACCTTGACCGGCACCAATAAACCGGATGTGATCTGCGGACTCGGAGGCAATGACCGGATTTTTGGGCTTGCAGGCAATGACATTCTCGATGGCGGCGACGGCAACGATTACCTCGACGGCGGTTCCGGGGCGGACACCCTCATCGGTGGTAGCGGCCAAGACCGCATACTTGGTGGAACTGGACGAAACCTCTGCGTAGCCGACAAACAGGACACCGGTAAGAGCCTGTGCCTCAGCGTGAGCCTCGCGACCGCCATTCGTTCCCTAGGTTCGTCCCCCTCGGCGAGCCCTTCACCGGTTCCGAGCCCTTCGGGATCCTCCTCCCCCACGCCAAGCCCGAGCGTTTCGCCGACGACATCACCAACCGGCACCCCGACACCAACTCCGAACCCATCGGTTCCCGCAGGTCAAAATGGCGGGTCGACCCCGGCAACAAACGGCATAACTATCGATTTTGAAACGGCGGTTGCCGGTCAGGTCGCGGTTGATTTCGGTGGCGAAAACTCGGTTGTGACGTCATCGGGGCTGCCAGCTGGATCAACCTCAGCTCGCGCCTTGCGAACCGTCAAAGGTGACATCGCCTGGTCAGGCATCACCTTCTTCATAAACCCTTCCGGGTCGGCAATCTCATCCGGCTCTATGTCGATTTCGGCTCGAGTCTGGGCCAGTGATGCAGGAAAACGCTTGCGGCTCAAGGTCGAGAGCTCAACCAACCCTGCCATTTCCGTCGAGACCGATGCCTTGACCTCATCCAGCGGGTGGCAGACACTCAGCTGGAACTTTGCCAACCCCGCTTCGGGCACAACCGCTTATGCCAGCGCCAACGTCTACGACAAAGTCACCTTGTTCCCTGAGTTTGGCTCGACAACCCCGGGTGGCATCTATTGGTTTGACGACGTTCGAATGCCGGGTGCCGCAACTGCGACCAGCCCAACAACGCCTTCGCCAAACCCTCCTGCCACTGGCACATCACTCGCTTCGCTGCACACTCTCGGCAACTTGCTCTGGGCCGATGACTTTAGCGCAAGCGTCGGAGCGCCCGTCTCGACTCAGTCTTGGACGCTTCGCTACTGCAACCAAACCGGCGCTTACGGCGGCGGAACCTGCTACAACTCGGAGCAACAGGCATACATCCCAGAAGCGATTGCCAACGACGGCCAAGGCAATGCGGTAATCACGACCAACAAGGTCAGTGGCACGCCTGCGGGTGCCACCTGTGGAATTAGCAGTTGCCCGTTCACCAGCGGTCGTATGGACACCCAGGGCAAGGTTTCATTCAAATACGGTTACATCGAAGCACGCATGAAGATGCCGATCGGTGCCGGCAACTGGCCGGCCTTCTGGATGCTCGGTGACAACATTTCGTCAGTTGGGTGGCCAGTCTCGGGCGAGATTGATATTGGTGAACAAGGCGGCGACCGCCCGACGCGCAACTCGGCAGCGGTTCACTATGCCATCGATAACGTTGCGAATAGTTGTTGCGGCAATCACGTCTATGACTCGGGCGAGATTTTCAGTCAGTTCAACTACTCAACCGACTTCCACACTTTCGGACTCGTCTGGCTGCCGGATCGCCTCGAGTTCTATGTCGATCGTGAAAAGTTCTGGTCGCTCACGCGCAACCAACTTCGCTCGCAGTACTGGGTCTTCGACCAACCGTTCTTCGTGATTCTCAATAACGCGGTTGGTCCGTTCGGCGGCAACTACGACGGCAGCTGGACTCAGAGCAAAACCTACGTCGACTACGTCAAGGCTTGGCAGATTGACGGTGTCGGAACCGTCACGACTCGCTAGCCGGTCAAAGCGCATCCAAAAAATCAGTCTGGATGAGCCGCGCTCGGCTCAATGTCTAGGCAGACTGCCTAATGATTAGCTCGGTGCTCAAAATGCGCGAATCCGGTTTTTCACCCGAGATGATTTCGAGCATTGCCTCGGCCGCGGCTTGCCCCAAACCGACGATGTCTTGTTTGACCGTGGTCAGAGCGGGGCGCGACGTTTGACTGACCAGAGTGTCGTCAAAACCAACAACTGCAATATCATCAGGGACGCGCTTGCCGCGCTCCTCGATTGCCGCAATCGCTGCCATCGCCGAGATGTCGTTGGCCGCAAAAACACCGTCGATGTCCGGGTTGCTGGCAAGCAAGCGAAGCATCAGGATCTTCGCGCTGTCAAAGCTCCAATTGCCGTACGCGATTAGGTTCTTGTTCAGCTTCACGTTGTTTTCTTTGTGAGCGAGTTCGAACCCCTTGAGTCTGTGAAGTCCAGCGCTGGTGCCGATATCACCGGTGATGGTGGCTACTGTCTTACAGCCAATCTTGAAAAGGTGATTGGTGCCCATGTAGCCACCGGCAACGTTATTGGTGTCAACGAAGTGGATGTCGGTAGCGTCATCGGATGGGGTTCCGATCACCACAACAGGGACTCCCGATTTGGCCACTTTGCGAACCAGGGTGTCTTTGTGAACCTGAGCGAAGATAACTCCGTCAACCTCATTGCTCTCAAGGTAGTGAGCAACTGGGCCGTCATCATCATCCAACGGAGCAACCATGAGGAGGGTTTGCAAACCGTTCTGCATGAGCACACGACTAACACCCGAAGTGACCATGCCCCAGAATGGGTCACCCAGAGCTGACACATCGTCATCGATGACGACTGCGATCAGTCCGGTCCGGCCCGTAGAAAGCGCTCGTGCTGCGCGGTTGGGGCGATAGCCAATCTGCTTGGCTGCCTCAAAGACCGCTGCTACTCGGTCGGGGTGCACTCGAGAGTCTCCGTTGAACACGCGAGAGACTGTGGATTTGCTGACCCCCGCGAGTTCCGAAATCTCTGCGTATGTTGAACGCGGAAGCGTCGAATCGTTCATGCCTTGATTCTCACTTGCTGAAATCGGTTTCATGTTTATGAAACTTTACCATTCCAGCGTTTCAGCGGTCTAGCACCTAATGCCGTGTGAGTGAGCCGAGCCCATCCAGCGAGTAATACCTGATGTAGTCAAAATCTGTCTGAGCCGTCTTGAGCTCGCCATCGGACGGCCCACCCACGAAATTTCCGCCCATGGCGAGATTCACGATGAGATAAAACTCGTGGTCGAAGACCCAAACTCGTGGGTCTTGCGCACCGACATACTCTCGCTTGGTGACCTTATTGAACAATTTGCCGTCGATGAACCAGGAAATTGAGGTTGGGGTCCAGTCGATCGCGTAGGTGTGCCAACCCGTGATGTCCACCGAGCCAAGCGAACCAACGTCACCGATGCTCCCGTTCGGGCCGTGAATGGTTCCCCAAACCTTGCTCGGCTCTTGCCCCTTGAGTTCCATGATGTCGATTTCGCCGCAGCCTGGCCAAGAACGGGTGTCGATGTTGGCTCCGAGAAGCCAAAATGCGGGCCAAACGCCTTGACCGGTGGTGTTTCGCACTCGAGCCTCGAGGCGTCCGTACTGAAAGCCCAGCTTGTCCTTAGTCACGAATTTTGAGCTGAGCCACTGACAATCGCCGTAGTAGCACCGTTTTGCCGACGCACCCTCGCGAACCGCCTTAATCGTCAACGCGCCGTCTCTGACCTGCGCCAGTGAACCCTGGTAATACTGTTCCTCGTTGTTTCCCCAGCCGGGCAGATTAAAGGCCGAACCGTCGCCGTCCTGGGCAATCCAAGCGTCTAGACTCGGGCCGGCAACTGAGGTCGAATCGAATTCATCGGCCCAAAGCAGTTTGTACTCTTTGGGCTGATCCCCTGGCACGAACGCCTTTGAGGTGACCGTGACTGGTTTAGCTTTGGGTGCGCTGACGACTACCCGCAACTGAAATGCCGACTCAGCATCAGCAGGCGCGAATTTGAAAGTTGCCTTCGCCGCTCCCCTGATTGGTTTGCCGTCCTTCAACCACTGGTAGGTCACGGATGCAGACTTGGGGGAAATCGAGAGGTTCTGAGCCTTGAGCGTACTCTTGGTCGCATCCGCGAATTGAAGCGCGAAATTCTTGGATGCGCTAGCCGCCTGCAGGCTTTGAGCCCCAACCGGCGAGGTCAGCGGCACCGCCGTTGCTGGCACGGTTGCCGAAGCGAACAACCCCAAAATGAGCAGACTCAATGTGATTCGGCGCATAAGAAACTCTCTTCAATAAGCAGAAGACGGGGTGCAGACATAGCCTGCACCCCGCTTCGTGGTTGCTAACCGACCTTGACGGTCGCCTTGTAGGTCTTGCCGCCAACGAGAACCGAAACGTTCTTTACACCCTTCGGCACAGCTACGGTGTAGCTGACTGAGTTGGTTGCACCGATCTTTTTGGTGACCTTCGCTAGACCGGTGACCGTTACTGCTGCTGAAGCACCAGCTGGGCCATTCACGGTGATCGTCAGGTTGTACTTGCCCTTCACGGCCTTTGCAGCAGCGACAGCAGCGACGGTTACCGGTGGAGTGTAGAAGTGGAACTCGGTCATGTCAGCGACATCCTTGGCACCTGAAAGTTCAGGCCAGAACTGGCTGAATACGGCCGACTTGCCTTCTGGCATTTTCGCGGTCATGGTGGCTGGAGTTGCCTCGCCCTTGGTGTCGCTGTTCTTCATCAAGAAGACTGCGGTACCAAATGCGTCGGTAGTTGCGGTCCAGACAGCCTGGTCGGCGTCATTTGGCTTGGTCGAATCGGTGGCGTCCTTGCCGTCGTTGCTGACTTTTCCGTTCGAACCGCTGTATGCCTTGTTGACGTGCAGCTTGATTTGCTTGTTGACCACAGGCTTGCCCGAGTCATCCTTGACCGAATAGGCCATGTATGCCGATCCGCCAACCGGAACATATGCCTGACGTACACCGATGCCCTTGGCGTACCAGCTGTTAGTAACGCTGAACAGAGTCTCGAGGTCATCACGGTGGACCGAGTTGGTGTCGGTAAGCACTGGTGAAGCCAAACGAATGGTCGGGTTGTTCAGGGTGCCGGCTGCAACTGGGGCATTTGGCTTGTACAGACGGAACTCGGTAATCGCCGAGTGGTCGGGCTTCTCGCCGTTCACCTCTGGCATGATCTGGACGTACAGAGCGTTCAGGTCGGTGTTCGAGATCGGCTTGTCGGTCCAGTTTGCCGGCTGTGGCTCACCTTCTGAAACGTCGTTCAAGTTCACCAGAGTGAATGAAACGTTTCCGAACGAGTCGGTCTTGCGAATTGGGTTTGCCTGGTCAAAAGGCGGCTTGTCGATACCGTTGGTCTTCAAACCGTCAACCGCAACGATGGCGGTTGAGCCTGAGTAGCCCTTGCCGACACGCAGCTTGACTGGAGTGTTGACGAACGGGTTGCCGTCTTTGTCAGACACGTTGTAGGTGACATTGATGGTCGACCCAGCTGGAGCCCAGGTCACGGTGTAGGTCAGGCCCGAACCAAACCAGGTGTTGTCGACCCAGCTGTTAGCCATCTTCTGGTTTTCAGCCTTCTGGCTGATCATGCTGTCATCGATGACCGGTGAAATTAGCTTGATGTATGCCTCGCCCGATGCTGCAGCTGCATGAGCGGGAGTTACCGCCGCCTGCAAACCGAGCAGTGAGACGACCAATGAAAGGGCAACTCCAAGGCGCTTCTTTGTTGTTTTCATTTCTTTCTTTCTTGTTGCAATCGGTGAGTTTGTTTCAAGACTTAGCCCTTGACCGCGCCATCCATGACACCGCTGACCAGCTTGCGGCCAACGAAGATGAACAGGAGCAGTAGCGGAACCGTGGCCAGGAATGCGCCACCCATGTTGAGTGCGTAGTCCAGAACGTAGCTGGCCTGAAGCTGGGTGACGGCGATCTGCGCCGTGTAGTTCTGAGGCGAAGAGAGCACCAGGCTCGGCCACAAGAAGTCGTTCCAGGTTGCCAGGAAGCTGAACAGACCTAGCACGAAACCGCTTTGACGGATGATTGGAAGCACAATGCTCCAATAGGCCCTCAGGACGCCGGCTCCGTCGATACTGGCTGCCTCGAGGAGTTCGTTTGGCACCTGCGCATCGATGATTTGACGCATCCAGAACACACCAAATGCTGTTACCAGAGCGGGAACGATCAGAGCCATCAGAGTGTCAAACCAACCGGCGGCCGAAACCAGCATGAACAGCGGAATCACGCCAAGCTGACTCGGCAACATCATGGTGCCGATAACAAAAAGCGTCATACCTCGGCGACCCTTGAAATTCAGTTTGGCGAAGGCGAAACCGGCCAGGGCCGAGAAAAACACCTGCGCCAACGCGACCACCGTGCCGACGATGACCGTGTTGATCAGGGCTCGGTTGAAGTCAACGACCGAATAGACGTCGTTGATGACCTTCAAGAAGTTGCCACCGGGAATCAGCGTTGGAGGGTTTTTCGAGATCTCATCCGAGCCATTCGATGCGACCACGAACATCCAGTAGAACGGGAAGATCGACGCAAAGGTGACGACAGCCAGGATGATGTAGCCAATCGGTGAAAGCTTTCTCAAAGCTCCACGGCGACGGAAGAGTTTCGCAAACCGCAGTTTGCTTGCTGACGCTGGGCTGCTCAATTTGCTTCCTCTCGGTCGTCGGCTAGTCGGCGAGTAATCATGAAGTTGATAACCGAAACGATCAGAACAATCACGGTGATCAGGATTCCGACCGCGGCCGCATAACCCCACTGGTAACTTGCAAAGGCCTGCTCATAGAGGAATAGGGTCAGAGTCGAGAACTGTCGGGATGAGCCTCCCGAGAAGCCACCGCCCAGAGTCAGAGGCTCGGCAAAGACCTGCAGGCCACCGATGGTGCCAACGATTAGCACGAAGGTGATCGTGTTGCGAAGCCCCGGCAGAGTCACGTAGATGAATTGCTTCCAGGCACTGGCACCGTCGAGTGCGGCAGACTCGTACAGCTCCTCGGGAATTGCCAACATCGAGGCTAGAAAGATCAGTGCGTTGTAGCCCATCCAGCGCCAGGTAATCATGGTCGCGATGGCAACGTGGCTGGCGAAACTGTTTTCGATGAAGTCAACGCGCTGACCGCCAAAGAAAGTGATGACGTTGTTGATCATGCCAAAGTCGCGGCCAAAAAGCTGACCGAAAACAATGGCCACGGCCAGCACCGACGTAATGTTTGGAACCAGCAAAACCGTGCGCCAGAAGGTCGCTCCCTTCAGGAAGCGGTGCCTCAAAATGGCTGCCAAACCGATCGAGCCAATCAACTG
>JAGWTM010000046.1 GCA_028868975.1 Actinomycetales bacterium | reverse complement strand
CGACCGCGGTCAAAACAAGTGGATCGACGGCGAAACCAACTGGTACACCGTCACTACGTTCCGTCAGCTGGCCATCAACGGTTCCTCATCCATCTCTAAAGGTGACCGAGTTATCGTTAGCGGAAAATTGCACGTGCGCGACTGGGACAACGGCGAACGAGCCGGCACATCGGTAGAGGTCGAGGCCGATGCCCTCGGTCACGACCTTAGCTGGGGCACCGCCTCCTTCACCCGAACCGTGCTGGTGCGCGAGAGCGACCAGTCAGAAGGCGCTTCAGGGGTTGGTCAGATCACATCCGATGACAGTGACGCGGATGCGCTCGCCGGTGACTCTTCAGTCGCTGCAGAGCCAGAGTTGGTCGGTTCCGGCAAGCGCAAGTAGGCCGCCTTCGAATTGGTCGGTCGGCTAAACTTGAGCCTGAAAATGGCTTTGGTACCAAAGTTTGGTCGACCGATTCTCGAGCCATGAAATCGCAATTGAAAGTGAAAAATTCACATGGCTGAATTCATCTATCAGATGATCAAGGCGCGCAAGGCGCACGGTGACAAGGTAATTCTCGACGACGTGACTTTGGCCTTCTACCCGGGTGCAAAAATCGGTGTTGTCGGCCCTAACGGTGCCGGTAAGTCATCGGTCTTGAAGATCATGGCCGGGCTCGACACTCCTAGCAATGGCGAAGCTCGTCTCAGTCCAGGATTCTCGGTAGGCATGCTCATGCAGGAGCCACCTCTGGACGAGTCGCTGTCGGTGCTCGGCAACGTTGAATTGGCTGTGAAAGACACCAAGGCAAAGGTCGACCGCTTCAATGAAATTTCGGCTCTCATGGCAGAGCCGGATGCTGATTTCGATGCTCTACTCGAAGAAATGGGTGTCCTCCAGGAGCAAATCGATCACCTCGATGCCTGGGACCTCGACAACCAGCTAGAACAGGCGATGGATGCCCTGCGCTGCCCACCCGGTGACACTCCTGTCACTCACCTCTCTGGAGGCGAGCGTCGTCGTGTGGCACTCTGCAAGCTACTGCTAGAGAAGCCGGATCTGCTTCTCCTAGACGAACCGACCAACCACCTCGACGCCGAGTCGGTGCTCTGGCTAGAGCAGCACCTGGCCAAATATCCAGGCGCTGTGCTCGCTGTAACTCACGATCGCTACTTCCTCGACAATGTCGCCGAGTGGATTCTTGAACTCGACCGAGGTCGCGCCTATCCATACGAGGGTAACTACTCGACCTACCTTGAGAAGAAGCGTGAGCGCCTAGAAGTCCAGGGCAAAAAGGACGCAAAGCTCGCCAAGCGCCTGGCTGAAGAACTCGAGTGGGTTCGTTCATCGCCTAAGGCTCGTCAGACCAAGTCGAAGGCTCGTTTGGCGAAGTACGAGGAGATGGCTGCCGAGGCAGATCGCACCAGAAAGCTGGACTTCGAAGAGATTCAGATTCCTGCAGGCCCTCGACTCGGAAACATCGTGCTCGAGGCCAGCAACCTACAGAAGGGCTTTGAAGGTCGCTCGTTGATCAACGGTTTGAGCTTCAGCTTGCCTCGAAACGGCATCGTCGGTGTCATCGGCCCGAACGGTGTAGGTAAGTCGACCCTCTTCAAGACCATCACCGGCCTCGAAAAGCTTGATGGTGGTGAGCTGAAGATTGGTGAAACCGTGAAAATCTCGTACGTCGACCAGTCTCGCGAAGGCATCGACCCGAACAAAACTCTGTGGGAGGTTGTATCGGGCGGGCTAGATTTCATGCAGGTTGGAAACCAGGAAATGCCTTCGCGTGCATACGTCGCGGCCTTTGGTTTCAAGGGGCCTGACCAGCAGAAGCCGGCAGGCGTGCTTTCAGGTGGTGAGCGAAACCGTCTAAACCTCGCCCTCACTCTGAAGCAGGGTGGAAACCTGCTCCTGCTCGATGAGCCAACCAACGACCTTGATGTCGAAACGCTGACCAGCCTTGAAAATGCGTTACTGGAATTCCCAGGTTGTGCAGTGGTGATCACCCACGATCGCTGGTTCCTCGACCGCGTAGCAACTCACATTCTTGCCTACGAGGGCAGTGACGATAAGCCAGATCAGTGGTACTGGTTTGAGGGTAACTTCGAGGCCTACGAGGAAAACAAAATTGCTCGGTTGGGGCCTGATGCAGCCAAGCCTCATCGTTCGACCTACCGCCGACTTACGAGAGACGGCTAGGCGACCAAACAAAAAAGGACCCCGATTGCTCGGGGTTCTTTTTGTTTGAAAAGCTAACCGAAAAGTTCCGCTATAGCGGCTTCAAACACCTCGTTGTGGCGCTCAACATCGGCTCGTGTGGTCGTCGGGCACATCAGGGCCATGTTGTGGAACGGGGTGAGCAGCACACCGCGGTTTGCTAGGTACAGGTGCAGGAAGTCCTCGAGTTCAGCATCAGCTGAGTTGAAGGCATCCGTACCGTTTTTCGGGTAGGGCTTCGCGAAGCGATACTCGGCTCGAGCGCCAAGCTGGTTGATCGACCACGGGAGGTCATACCTATCAAAAAGATCCTGAACCCCAGTGGTGAATTCGGTAGCGAGGGCAATCATCGCCTCGAAATTATCTTCGGTCAGCACCTGCTCCAAGGTTGCTCGGGCCGCCGCCATCGACAATGGATTTCCGGCCAGGGTGCCACCGACGCCACCCATGTCAACCAGGTCTAGGTCGGTTCGAGCCAAAACCTGTGCGGCAAACTCTTCACTTAGGGCGTAGGCGCCGATAGGGATACCGCCGGCAATCGCCTTGCCAATCACGAATACATCGGGGTCGAGGTTGTCCCGACGGGTCATGCCGCCCCAGTCCGCAGAAAAAGTGTGCGTCTCATCGATAATCAGCAGCGCATCGTATTTGCGTGTCAGTTCCCGAACTCCGGCGAGGTAGCCGGGTTCCGGAAGCACGATACCGATGTTGGTCATCGCTGGTTCCATGAGTACAGCGGCAACATCACCGTGCTTCAGCTGACGCTCGAGGCCAGCCAAATCGTTGAATTCGGCGACACGGGAGGTCTGCGTAACATCTACCGGCGAGCCAACGTTGCCTGGGCGGCTCATACCTTCGCCGTCAGGTCCGACAACAATCAAAGCCTCATCAACCGAACCGTGGTAGCAGTAGGCATTGACCAAGATTTTCGACTTACCAGTCATCGCTCGAACTAGGCGAATAGCCCATCGGTTTGCATCGGTGGCGGTTAGCGAGAAGCTCCACTTCGCCATTCCGAAGCGGGCGCTCAGGTTAGCTGCGACAGCCTCGGCATCCTCGGTTGGCAGCATGGTGGTCAAACCACCCTTGGCCGCGACCCGTTCGGTGATGGCTGCAACCACAGCCGGTGCAGAGTGGCCGGCCATCGCGCCGGTGTCACCAAGGGCGAAATCGATGTACTCGTTTCCGTCGATGTCCCAGACTCGATTTCCCTCTGCACGATCGAAGTAGATGGGGAAGCCGCCGGCTTTCTTATTCATCCAAGTCATCGGGACTCGTCCGAATAGGTGGTCGGCGCGCTCGTAGGCTGCAGCCGACTTTGGATGAGCCTGCGTGAACATGAGACGTTCGCGGTCGAAGAGCTGTGCTAGTTTTTCGCGGTTTAGTTCTGCCATGGCAAAGACCGCCTTTCTGGGTCCCCCGTCAAATCAACTTCGATTCGACTACTGCCCGGTTACCAGAGGAATTGCCAATAGTTTGCCAGATGACCTAGGAATTTTCGATGAACTCGGGCACGCGAACCATGCCCTCTTGGGCAACGGAGGCAATCAGGATGCCGTCCCGCGAATAGATCCGACCGAGCGACAACCCACGACCGCCCTGGGCTGACGGCGATTCTTGAACGTAGAGCATCCAGTCATCCACCTTCGGTTTGCGATGGAACCACATGGCGTGATCCAGGCTCGCGGAACTCAAACCCGGGTGCGACCAAGCGATTCCGTGCCTTCGATAAATGCTTTCCAAAATCGTGTAATCACTCGCGTAGGCAAGAGCGGCGGTGTGCAAGACCGGGTTATCCGGAAGCTCATCCAACAATCGAATCCAGACGGCCTGATGAGCGACATGTTCGCCTTCGACCTGAAAATAAATCGGACTGCCGACATGTCGGATATCAAACGGACGCGCCTTGGCCCAAAACTGCGCCACTGGATGATCTACGGCTCCGACCAACTCTGCTGCACTTGGAAGTGACTCAGGTTCGGGTAAACCTTGCGGCATTTCAATCTGGTGGGCGAGTCCGGAATCCTCGGTCTGAAAGGATGCGATCATCGAAAAGATCGGTTCGCCTTTCTGAAAAGCCTGCACTCGGCGCGTCGAAAACGATCGGCCATCGCGAAGTCGATCGACCGAAAAAGTGATCGGGAAGTTGATGTCGCCAGCCCGCAAAAAGTAGCCGTGCAGCGAGTGGATGCTACGACCTTCCACGGTGCGCGTCGCTGCGACAACCGATTGAGCCAAAACCTGGCCACCATAGACACGACCGTGAGGCATCCACTGCGATGGCCCGGTGAAGATATCCTCCGTGGTTCGAGCTCCGCCGGCATCGGCCAGGTCGAGAGTTGCGATCATCTGGGCAACTGGATCGGTTGGAATGTGCTCGTTCAAAACGTGCTCCCTTTGCGAAATGGGCGGAATTATCGCCCAGCACAGGCTAGTTTAGACACCTGTATGAATCGTTACTGTGTGCTTGCCGATCGCGAAACCGCCGTCGACCTGCAGGCCTACCTGAACCGCGCCAAGCGCCTCGATCAAGAGGGCATGGTTCGCCTGCGCGCCTTCGGTGATGTATTGGCCGCTTATGTGGCTCCAATTTTTGCTGGCACCCTCATGGAGTCGGGTCCGACTGTGCTCGGGCTGCGCACCAGTGAATTGGCAGAGCCAGCGGAACTAGATGCTGTGGTGCCAATCTCAGCCGTTCTGGAACGGCTAGCGCGCCTGTTGAGCGATGATTCGACCAAAGAATTCCGACTCGAGCTCCCCGACAGTCAGCGTGCGGTCTGGGCAGGTATTTCACCGCCTCGCGTTGGTTGGGAACAATCCGGCACCATCAACGAGAATCGACTCACTCAGATGGCTCGTGACGGCATCGAAGAGGTGCGCAGCTCTCTTCCGGAGTCGGTTGGTGGGCCGATTGCGGCACGCATCCGCGGTGAAATTTGGGGGCGAGGCATCGACCTCGAGTCACGCGTGCCCATGGGGGCGGCCTTTGTTGCTGCCGGTCTGGGATTCCTCACCGAAAACGAAGAGGTCGGTCTATTTCACACGGCTGGTTGGATTCGACTTAGCAGCGAACACGGTCACGTGGTCGCCCGCGAGGCAACTCGTTATTGAGTTCATCTGACGCCTAACCCGGGGCTTGGGCTGTCTGTTCAGGCGTTTAGCATGGCCGTTGCGGCACGGTCCAGGTAACCCCAGAGTTCAGCCTCGAGCAGCGGCGGTAACTCAAGTGATTCCACGGCAACTCGCATATGTTTCAACCAGCGCTCGCGCGCATCGCGATCGATCACGAAAGGCATGTGTCTAGCCCGCAGGCGGGGATGACCGCGCTGCTGCTGATAATCCGTCGGCCCACCCCAGTACTGTTCAAGAAACAGCTGCAGGCGTTCGGCGGCTGGCCCGAGATCTTCTTCGGGGTACATCGCGCGGAGCACGGGGTCGCCGGCGACGCCTTCGTAGAATTTCGCGGCGAGTTTAACGAACGTTGGGCGGCCGCCAACCAGTTCGTAGAAATTGCCGCCAACAGGTTCGCCTTCGCGGCCAACGCGAATTCTTACCGGTTCAACCTTGCCGGCTTCTTCGAATCCGTTACTCACTACTGGACCGACCTGCCGGAGGCCTCAACATAGATGGGTTGACGTTTGTCGGCGAGTTTTACACCTGCCAAATCCAATTCGTTCTTGATCCGCGAGCGCAGTGCGCGGGCTACAGCATCGGCGTCGCTCGGGCCGACCTGCTGAACCAAACGCAGCACGATCTGCTCACCCGATAGGGCCTCGATGCCCCAAATTTCAGGCTCACCAAGCAGTTGCTTTTCGAAATTCGCATCCCGAGCCAATTCGCTGGCGGCTCGCAGAATCGCATCCTGAGCCTTCTCGATTTTGGACTCGTAGGGGAGCGCGATGTCGAGCACTACGCGGGACCAACCCTGCGAAGAGTTTCCGACACGAACGACCTCACCGTTACGCACATACCAGAGCGTTCCTGAAACATCGCGCACCTGGGTCACACGCAATCCAACGCTTTCGACAACACCCGTGGCCTGGCCGAGATCGACCGAGTCGCCAACGCCGTATTGATCCTCAAAAACGATAAACAGACCCGAAATTAGGTCACGAACCAGACTCTGGGCGCCAAAACCGATCGCGGCACCGACGATTCCGGCACCCGCGACAATCGCACCGACCGCCACTCCAAGTTCGCCCAGGACGGCCGCGATTGTCGACACAACCATGGTCCAGGTAATCAGATTGCTTAGTACCGAACCGAGTGTTTTTGACCGTTGAATGATGCGAGCGCTGAGCAGTGGTGACTGTGGCGTTTTCTCAGCTTTCGCCTTGGCTCCGTTGACCACTTGCCTGACTGTTCGGCGCACCAGGGCGAGCAGGATTGCTCGAATGATGACGGCCCCGATCAAAATCAAAACGATTCGAATCAGCGTGTGCCAGTGATCCCAAACTGCGGTCCACCAGATGTCGAATTCGGTCCAGACGTTGCTAAGCATGCCTAAACCCTATCGGTCGGTCTTTTGAACCTTAAGGGCTCGCTCCAGTCCGGCCAGATTTTCGACCAGGATGCGATGCAAAGCCGGCTGAGCTTGAATTTCCGGCTTCGCAATCCACTGCTTGCTCAGTTCGACCAAGCTTTCGTCGCAGAGCGGCATCGGGAAGAGATTCACGAGCAGGTATTCCGCGATTTTGAAAGTCTGGTTCTGCCAGATGTCGAGTGCCGATTCAAAGTAGCGGTTTGCAAAGGGGCGCAGTAGTTCCACATCGATAACTCTCGTGAAACCAACGGATGCCATTTGCACGAGCGCGTTCGAGTACTCCTTGGTTTCGGTGAGCAGTTTGAACGTGGCCGCTTTGGCGTCAGCATCGGCAATAGCCGCGCGAGCCTGAGCCGCAGCCTTCTGGCCATTTGCGGTCACATCGATCGCGGCCAGCGCTGCAATTTCAGCTTCTCCTGCTCGTCCACCAACGACCAGAGCGGTCAACAATTCCCATTTCAGGTCAGCATCGATGACAAGCCCGTCGAGAGTGCGCGAACCGTCGAGCAACTGTGAAACAAATTCGAGCTGTTCGCCAGTGCGAGCAAACTGAGTTAGGAATTTGGTGAACTGAAGTTGAGCATCGCTTCCAGCTGCGGCACTCTTGGCGAGTGTGATTAGCGAGTCGGCAATTTCAGCCAGGACCTGTTCCCGGTCCTCCTGCTTTACATAGAAACGTCCCACCGTGACCAATTGCCGCAGCAGAGTCTGCATGGTCGTCGACTCGGTTTCAAATGCGATGTTGCCAAGTACCAACTTGATGTAGTCGCGCGGGTTCCACTCTGCATCGCGAGTGGCATCCCAGGCGGCTCCGTGAATCAGCGCGCGAGTCAGTGGATCCTCAATGTCGCTCAGGTGCTCGAGTGCCACCGAAAGCGAGTCTTCGTCGAGGCGAATTTTGGCGTAGGTCTGATCCTCATCGTTGAGCAGCACCAGCGCTGGACGCTTCAGACCGACGAGTTCGCGCAATTCCGTGCGAACCCCGTCAATGTCAACACGGATGTGGTCGACGCGCTGCAGCTTGCCGTCAATCAGATCGTAAAGACCGATGCCCATGCGATGCGGGCGAATGGTTGGCTGTTCCGCGATTGCCGACTGCAAAACTGCGAAGCTTGTGAAGTTGCCGGACTCATCCACCTCGAATTCCGGACGCAGCGTGTTCACACCCGCAGTCTCGAGCCACAGCTTCGACCAATTGCGCAGGTCGCGTCCGCTGGTTGCCTCGAGCTCGACTAGAAGGTCGCCCAGGACGGTGTTTCCGAACGCGTGTTTCTTGAAGTAATTTCCAACACCCTTTAGGAAGTCGGCTTCACCGACAAAGGCGACCAACTGCTGGAGCACCGAGGCTCCCTTGGCATAGGTGATGCCGTCGAAGTTCACCTGAACGTCGGCCAAGTCGTTGATTTCCGCGACAATCGGGTGCGTTGAAGGTAGTTGGTCTTGGCGGTAGGCCCAAGACTTCTCGAGCGCCGAGAACGTGACCCATGCACCCTTCCATTCGGTAGCGTTGGCGACAGCCAGGTGGGATGCGTATTCGGCGAACGATTCGTTCAGCCACAAATCGTTCCACCATTTCATGGTGACTAAGTCGCCAAACCACATGTGGGCCAGCTCGTGAAGAATCGTTATCACTCGACGTTCACGAGTTGCCTCGGCCGGCTTTGAGCGGAACACGTAGGTTTCGGTGAAGGTTACGCAGCCCGCGTTCTCCATGGCTCCGGCGTTGAATTCCGGAACGAATAGCTGGTCGTACTTCTCAAAGGGGTAGGGAACGCCGAAGGCGTTTTCGAAGAATTCAAAGCCCTCTCGGGTCTTCTCAAAGATGTAATCGGCGTCGGTTTGGTTCATGAACTCGGCGAGCGATGCTCGACAGAAGACGCCCAGAGGAATGGTGCGACCATCCGAGCTGACCAATTCGCTGCGGTACTCGGTGTATGGGCCAGCGACCAGAGCCGTGATGTATGACGAAATGACTGGTGTCGGTTCGAATTCCCACACTGCGTTGCCGTCCGCGAGTTCCTTGGCAGCCGGAGTCGGTTGATTCGAGACGACCTTCCAGTGCTTTGGCGCAATCACGTTGAAGCTAAAGGTCGCCTTCAGGTCAGGTTGTTCGAAAACGGCAAACATTCTGCGACTGTCTGGAACCTCAAACTGGGTGTAGAGATACACCTCGTTATCGGCCGGGTCCACGAAACGGTGGAGGCCCTCGCCGGTATTCATGAACAGCGCATCCGCTTCGACCAGGAGTTCGTTCTCGACCTGCAGGTTAGGCAGTTGAATTCGAACGTTGTCGGCAACCTCTGACGGGTTTAGTTCAATGCCGTTTAGAACCACTCGGTGAACTTTGTCCGTGATCGCGTCGATAAAGGTGCTCGCGCCGGCTCGGTTGCTGGCAAATTTCACAACCGTTGTTGACTTAAATGTGCGGTCTGAAACGGTTAGGTCGAGTGTCACCGCGTAGCTGTGAACGCGGATGAGTGCAGCACGCTCGGCTGCTTCAATGCGGGTGAGGTTTTCGCCAGGCACGGGGGACTCCTTCGTCGATTTTGAGCCAAAACTTCAACTAGCCTAATCCCATGAGATTGAAGCCCACCCCACTCGTCGAAACCTCCCTAGTCTTCTCAATTGCCTGGTTGATTTCACTCGTTTTGTCGGTCTTCGCAACTAACGATTTCAATGCTGCGCTAGGTATGGCTTCGGGGATTGCGATCCTCTATCTGATGCTCAGTTATACGATTTGGGCCGTCGCTGGGGCGATTTTTAGGTCAAAGAGCCATCGGATTCGGTTTTTTGTGAACCTAACCATCACGTCGCTGATTTCGATTGCAGTTCCAATCTTCGTGGACGCCCAACTGAAGTCAGAAGCGCTCACTCGCAGCTACATTCTGATGAGCCTGATTTACTTTTTTGCATCCGGCATTGCCGCAGGATTGACCTATTTCTTGCTCACTCGGCCAAAGAAGCAGCGGGACTAAAAGGTAAAATCCTTCCATGCGCATCCACATCGCCACCGACCACGCCGGACTCGACCTCAGTCACTTTCTGATTCGCGAGCTAACCAAGCAGGGTCACGAGGTTTTCGACCACGGGCCACAGAGTTATGACCCATTGGATGACTATCCGGCTTTTTGCATCAATGCCGCTCTCGCGGTGGTAGCCGATCAGCAGGCTGGCGTGCCAGCGCTCGGCATCGTCTTGGGCGGTTCGGGCAACGGCGAGCAAATTGCCGCAAACAAGGTCAAGGGCATCCGTGCGGCGCTGGCCTGGAACGAGTCAACCGCGAAGCTTGCTCGCGAGCACAACGATGCCAACGTGATTGCCCTCGGCGCCCGTCAACACTCGATTGAAGAGGTGCTTCACTTGGTGGAACTCTTCATTGCCGAACCGTTTAGCCAAGACGAGAGGCACATCCGCCGAATTGGCAAAATTGGCGCGTATGAGCAGACCGGCGACATCCTCTAGGTGGCCTAGCCGATGCCAGAGGGTCATACCGTTCATCGGAGCGCGAATCAATTCAATCGCGCTTTCAGGTCGCGTGGCGTAACCGTAGATTCTCCCCAGGGTCGATTCGCGCAATCGGCCGACCTCGTTTCGGGGGCGAAACTTAGGCTCGCTACAGCCGTTGGCAAACAACTTTTTCTCAATTTTGATAACGGGTACACGGTCCGCATCCATCTCGGGATCTACGGAAAGTGGCGTTGGTACCAATTGGACGAGCAGGACGAACTCCCGACTGTTCGCGGTGAAATTCGTGCCCGATTCTATGGACTCGACGGCAAGGGGAAAATGCGCCTCGCCGAACTTCGTGGACCCACGGCCTGCGAGGTTCTGACCCAAGACGAAGTGCAGCAAGTGCTTAAGCGACTCGGTTCAGACCCGCTCAATCCAGACCCGGACGATCAGGAATATCTTCGGTTCGAGAGCAAGGTGCTCAAGAGTTCTAAATCAATCGGCCTGCTGTTGATGGACCAGTCGGTGATCAGCGGTATTGGCAACGTCTATCGAGCCGAACTGCTATTCCGGGCTCAGCTCAACCCGCACCAGCGCGGCAAGGACCTGCTGGCGAGTCAAGTCAGAGAACTGTGGGAGGACTCGGTCAGGCTGCTCGAGGTAGGCGTCAAAAAAGGTGTGATGATCACGCGCGATGAGCATCTAGCCAAAGATCCAGGTAAGCAGCATCGCAACTTTGTCTACAAGCGTGAAGGAAAACCCTGTCGTGTCTGCGGAAACGACATTTCTATCGAATTAGCCGCCGGGCGAAAACTCTACTGGTGCACGGTCTGCCAGAGGTAACCATCACCGATAACCTTGATGGGTGCTGTACCGCCTAATCTTCAAGCTATTTTTCACTCCGCTAGATGCCGAATTCGCTCATCATGTGGGTATGACCGGCATTCGCATTGCCGGAGCCTTGGGAATCACGAAATTAGCGCGACTCCGACACTCTGATTCGTCCAAGCGCAGCGCGTTTGGGGTGCCGTTCGACGCACCATTTGGTCTGGCGGCCGGTTTCGATAAAAACGCGGTCGCGGTCAAAGCCTTGGGGGAGCTGGGTTTTTCACACGTTGAAATTGGCACGGTCACAGCCCAGCCCCAGCCAGGTAATGACAAGCCGCGACTTTTTAGGCTCATCGCAGATCGTGCGCTGATCAACCGCATGGGATTCAACAATGACGGGGCTCAAGTTGTGGCCGAACGACTTGCCCG
>JAGWTM010000045.1 GCA_028868975.1 Actinomycetales bacterium | reverse complement strand
CTGCGGGTATTCATCGGTTCCCTGAACCGACAAGCCCGCTTTTTGCAGCAATTGCCAGCCGGTGCCACGAAAATTCGCGACGGTTGCCTCAAATCTGGGGCGGTTTGCTGCCGTGCCGTAATCAACCACCAGCTGCACCCGGCCAAAGCTGCTAGGAGCAGTATTTTGACTCGACCAAAGTCCCGCCACCCAGGCGAGTGCACCCGCACCGCCGATGATGGCTAACAGTGCGAGGTAACTTGTTGAACGCCAAGCCGTCACTAACGCTTGCCCAACAATTGCGAATACGATTTTCCGAGCAGCGGGGTCAGCCCCTGGGCGGTTGCAAACACATCTCCGCTGGTTCCAGACCAGGCAGATTTCAGACCGCCGTCATCCGCGATTTGAGCCTTGAGCCAACTAACTTGCTTGCCGGCGTCCAAGCCGACCGCGATTAATCCCATAGTCGCGTATGCGGTGCCGTTCACGTCATTACTCCAGCTGCCATCGCCATTGTCCGCCAGCCAATGGTCTGCGCCTTGCGAAGCCCTGCGCAGGTAACTTACGGCCTTGCCGATTGAAAGTTTGCGAGCAGCCACTATCTTGGCCCCACCAAATGTTCGCAGGACGGCCTGGGCCTGAAGCATCAGTCCGGTTGCGTCGGTCGATGAAGCAGGGGACCAACCGGCAAAGCCGCCGTCTGTGTTTTGGCGCCCCTCGGCATAATTGAGGACGCGGTTAGCGAGCTCATCCTGTTTGAATGCGTGGAGTCCGAGGCTGATCCAGGCGTACTCCACCGAGTTTCCCGCCGCCGCAGCGACCGAGCCGTCCTTGCCGATTGCGCTTTTGAGATCGTTGAAAACCGTCAATTGCAACGGACGGTTCGGCACCCCCAAGGCGACACTGGCGAATAGGAACAGGCCTGCCCGACCGGCTCTGAAAGCGCCATCCTTGGTGTAGAGGTAGCCGGTCTTGTTGTATGACACAATCGCGCGATCGGCTAGTACGCGCTTGACCGGCCCCAACTGCTGAGTCAGTCGATAGCCTGCAGCCTTGCGGGCCAGCAGTGCCTCGAGTGTGACTCCGTACTCTGGTGAGCCGTACAAAACAATTTCGTTATTGGTGAAGGCCCGATCCAGAAAGCTCACAGTTTTCGACTGGTTTTCGGCAGCGAATGCTTGAGTCTGAGAGAGGCTCAGCGGTTCCAAGCCCGAGGAATTCGCGGCAGCTAGCGCAAGCCCTGCGACGAGGAAGACGGCCGCCCGTCTGGCAGTTAGCCGACTTTGGGTTTTTCGCAGAGACATTCGCGCCCTTCAGATTTCAAACCGAGGGCCTTTTCGAAGACGGCGAAACTCTGTCGTCCGTTTGCTCAACTGAACCTGCTCACATGAACCGGACGCGACAGTGCTAAACCGACCCCGACCGCAGACCACGACAGTTTTATGGAGTCATCGCTCGCGCAGGCAATCCGGCTATCACGGTTGCGGGTCAGTGTTTGAGTTTCACAAACTTTCCCTGTCGCGTGCGACCGCATCCTTATTTCAAGATGCTCGATAAGTCTATTAGCGAGTAGCCCACGAACACGGCCGCGTCAATGGCAAAGTGAGCGATGATCAGTGGCCAAAGACCGCTTTTACCCCCGCGCTGCCACCTCGTAAAGAGCCAGCCGAAGACCAAACCCATGACCAGGTTGCCGATGAAGCCTCCGAAACCCTGATACAGGTGATAGCTGGCTCGCAGCAGAGCCGATGACACGATGATATGGCGCGGCGTAAAGCCCAGAGAGTTCAGGCGATCAAAAAGGTAGCCGATCGCGATGAGCTCTTCGGTCAGCGCGGCCTTGGCCGCAAATACAACTAGCAGTACGATGGTCCACCATTGCGGATGCCGATCGGTCGGAATCACATTTGCCGAAAGTCCGAGTGCTCGAGACGCCAGATATAGCCCTAACCCAGGAACGCCGATGACGGCGGCCAGCGCGAGACCGCGTCCCAGTAATGTCGGCCAAGAGGCATCGGTGGCTAGTCCATAAACGCTCACCAACTTCGATTGATGGTGTAACCAGCCGAGGTAGAGCACGAGTGCGACCGGAGCCAGACCGACCAAGGCATCGAGGAGCTGGTAGCTGACATCGAGCCAAACTCGTTCACTCGCGGTCTGGTTGATCACGGTTTTTGAGCCACCCAGACCGGTTGGCGAGGTGAGTTTTGCGACCAGCGAAAGAATCGAATACAGGGCCGAGGCCCCGAGCGAAAGAGTCAGCACTATCGCCAGCTCGACGATGGTTTGCTTTCTGTTTGAGGCAATCATTTCGGGTGTTTTTCTGCGCCGAGCCTTAGTGAAAGCCCTTGATTGCCACCGAGACCGCCAGCATGAGGATGAGCAAGCCGCCAACCACACCGGTGATGGCTTGAAGTCTTGGCCCGGTTGATTTGCGGAGGAGAAGCCCACCAGCTGCCAAGGTCTGCTGCCAAATCACCGAGCCCAGAAACACACCCAACCCGAAAATCAGGGCTGAGGTGAAGCTTGCCGACGCCGAATGGGCAACCGTCGGCGCAATCGCCAAAAAGTACAGTGCAGTAGGAGGGTTTACCAGCGTCGCGCCAGCAAAAATACCGAACGTTTTCAGAATCGAAGTTCCCGAAGTCGCCCGAGGGTCACGCTGTGGTTCGGCCAAGGCCTGCGTGTGCTTCAACCTCTTGAGATTCTTCGTCAGCGTCGAAAACCCAATCCAGATCAGGATTGCGGCACCGACTAGGGTCATCGCCTGACCCCAGGTCGCGAGAAAACCCGCAACTGCGCTACCGAGCAGAAAAACCGCCAGCGCATAAGCGAAGTCAACGGAGGCCATCGCGAAGCCACCTGTTGCACCGAACCGCCAACCTCGGGTCGTGGTTGTCTCAATCAGCAGTATGGCCATCGGCCCGACCGGTATCGCCAGGGCCAACCCCGCGGCAAAGCCGAAGGCGAAGATCGCATCCATCAGCTGTCGCCTTTCGCAGGCGTGGTCTGCGGTAGTTCGCAAGCCTCAGTAGCGCCTGGCAGGCGATGGCGGTTCTTCGCGATAAGTCGGTAACCCAGAGCCGAAATCGGTCCGCCCAAAATGAGTAGGTAACCGAATACCCTCCAAAAGAGACCAAATTGTGACTTTGTGGGTTGAAGCAACAAAATCCTGGCCGCAGCTCGGTGGCCCGACCACTGCGCCTTGCCCGCCTGCCGTTCAGACAGCGAAGCGGTTGGGTCAACCAACCAGATCGAAGACCGAACATCTTCAAGGCTTAGACCATAGGCCTCGGGTTGAATTGACGCGTATGAAAGCGCTTGCGGAAACGCCGGCAGAACTCGAACTCCCCAATCAACACAGCGCTGACAAAAGGCGCAGTCGCCGTCATAGATCAGAATCTGAGAATCGAGCACCCTTACAGGCTAGCAAGGCGTGAAAATGCGACGGCTTGTAACAGGAATGTAAACCAATGTAAAAGTTTGCACTCGGGTTAACGCAAGGTGGCATTTTTCAAAACTAATGACATAGGCTTTTCTCACCCAAGGCGCCGTCGCCATACCCGTGTCGGGAGCATTCGCTCTCTTCTTTTGTTGGTGGCGAGTCTTAACAACAAGGAGAAACAGATGAAACTAACTCGCATCTCGCGAGCTTCGATTGCTGTTGCTGCTGTAGCTGGTCTCGCTTCGGTTGGCGTTGTTGCGCCTTCAGATGCTGCCACCCGCAGCACCGTGGTAATCGTTGAGAGCAACGCTCTCACCTCGCTGAACCCAAGCACCCCAGACACCAACCTAACGATCAACAATGACGTTGCGTACTTGACCGGTAACGGCTTCAACTACTACGACGACAAGAAGAACCTGATCAAGAACACTGTCCTCGGTAGCTACAAGATCACCAAGAACTCACCAAAGGACTTCCAGGTCACCTACACCATCAACAAGGGCAAGGTCTGGTCAGACGGCACCCCAATCACCGGTGTTGACCTTCTGCTCAGCCACGTTCTTTCGAGCAGCGCATACTCAAAGGCTGCCGGTCTTGGCGACCCAGCCAGCACCGACGCAAAGCCTGCGTTTGACTCGCTCGGCTACGGTGGCGTCTACGACCAGCACGTTGTCGGTGAGCCAAAGCTCAGCGCTGACAAGATGTCGGTAACCATCAAGTACGACTCATTCCAGCCTGACTGGGAGATCTCGGGCCCAGGTGTTTCACCTGTTCACGCTCTCGAGCAGCTTGCAGCCGGCAAGACCAAGCTAGGCACCGCTGCTGAGAACGCAGCTGCCAAGGCTCAGTTCCTCAAGGACTTCACCTCGAAGAACACCGCAAACCTAAAGAAGATCGGTGCAATCTGGTCGACCGCTTACAACATCAAGACGGTCAACGCCAGCACCAACCCACTTCTTCTCGTTGGAAACGGTGCCTACAAGATTCAGAGCGCAGTAGCTGACCAGTCGGTCACCCTCGTCCTGAACCCTAAGTACAACAGCGGTCCAAAGACCAGCGGCATCAAGACCATCGTTCTAAAGATGATCGCCGACGGTACTGCTGCTGCTCAGGCACTTGCAAACAAGGAAATCGACATCTACCAGGGTCAGCCAACCGCTGACGCAGTAGCTCAGCTCAAGGCGATTGCTGGCGTCACCGTTATCGGTGGAACCAACTCGTGCTTCGAGCACGTCGACCTCCGTGTTGGTTCGGTCAACGACACCGACTACACCGGCGTGTTTGCTGCTAGCAACAACGCAGCCAAGAACGCAAAGGCGCGCGACCTGCGTACCGCGTTCCTGCTTGCCTACCCACGTGCCGAAATCGTTGAGAAGCTGATCAAGCCGATTAACTCCAAGGCTGTAGTCGTCAACTCGTCATTCACCCTTCCAGGTCAGACCGGTTACGACGCAATCGTCAAGGGTTCAGGCGTCAGCAAGTTCACCGCTGGCACCCAGGCAGACCGCACCGCTGCAGCACTCAAGCTCGTTCAGAAGTACTACCCAACCGCTGGCACCGACACTCCAGTCCCTGTCAAGCTCCTTTGGGGTCAGCCTTCGAACAGCCGCCGTGCATCAGAGGCTGCTCTAGTCAAGGCTGAAGAGGCCAAGGCCGGCTTCAACGTCACCAACACCGGTACCTCAGGTTGGGGTGGCAAGCTCGACGACAACAGCTTCGACGCTCAGTTCTTCGCATGGTGCCCAACCTCAACCAGCCAGACTGGTACCAACGCTAACTTCCTCTCGGACGGCGGAAACAACTTCATCGGTTACAACAACCCACTGATGGACGACATCCTGCGCAGCCTCGAGCAGAAGCTCAGCCCAGCTCAGATCACTGCAAAGTACCTTGCAGCAGAGAAGCTACTGATTGCAGACGCAATCACCCTTCCGATCTTCCAGCACCCAGCTGCGACCGCAGTGAACTCGGCTCTCAAGAACGTGAAGCCAGCTCCTCTGTCGCCAACCTTGGTCTGGAACTTCTGGGAGTGGAAGTACTAAGACTCACTGAGTCTTAGGGACACGCCAAATAGGGGAGTGGCACTCGGTCTTCCGGGTGCCACTTCTCTGCGTGTGACTAAAAAACAATCGCGGCCTGGACCGCAAAACCCTCAACGAAACAGGCCCCGGGCACAAAGTCTGTTGCCTGCCTGATTCAAAACATGCATCATCGAAAGGGATCATCTTGATCGCCTACATCATGCGTCGCCTCGGAACGATGCTCATCGTTCTGTTCGGCTCGACCTTCATCGTCTTCAACCTGGGTGCCAACATGGGCGACCCACTCGAGGCCCTGCGCATTAGCCAGGACCCAAAAGCACACCAGCTGATTCTCGTAATGACGCGAGAGCTGCACCTGGATGTTCCTTCGCCAATTCGCTACTTCTACTGGCTCCGAGGCGTGCTCGCCGGATTTGTCGGTCAACTCGATCTCGGCCGCACCCGCGACGGTCTCGACGTTATCGCTCAGCTCGGTGACGCCATCCCGACCAGCATCCGATTGGTCGCTCTAGCAACGCTGCTAGCTATCGTGCTGGGTATCAGCATCGGTATCGTCACCGCTTTGCGCCAGTACAGCCGCTTTGACTACGCTGTCACCTTCTACGCCTTCCTCTGCTTCTCGCTCCCAGTTTTCTGGTTTGCAGTTCTCCTGAAGCAGTTCCTCGCCATCGGCTTTAACAACTTCCTTGCCAACCCCGAAGTCACCACTCCTTGGGTGATTGGTTTGTCACTCATCAGCGGCGTCTTCTGGGCCGCTGTGATTGGTGGCTCGAGGGCCCGAGTTTGGAGCATCTTCGGAATTTCCGCCGGGTCGACTGCGGGAATCATCATCTTGATGGGTGCTGTCCAGTGGTTTACAAACCCTGGCCTTGGCATCGCTCTGGTGGGTCTTTTCTCCATCGGTGCAGCGGTCGCCATCACCCAGCTTTCGACCGGCCTTTCAAACCGTCGCACGCTTTACTCGGCTCTCAGCGTTGCTGGATTGGGCATCGTGCTCTACTACCCACTCCAGTGGGTTGCCGACCAAAAACACCACTTCCAGAACGGATTACTGGTTGCGGCCCTGTTTGCGGCCTTCGCCGTCGCGATCAGCTTCGTGTTCAACAAGATTGACCGCGGACCAGCCGTGCGCACCTCGGTGATCACGGCCGTGATTGTCCTGCTGCTACTTTTCGTGGACAAACTGATGCAGACCTGGCCTGGTTACATGGCGACGGACGCGGTCAACTACCGTCCGGTTCCTACCGTTGGACAGGTCAATGACCTGCTCGAACCAGGCAACTTCTGGAACAGCACCCTGGACACCCTGATGCACCTGGTGTTGCCGACCATCGCCTTGGCCATCATCAGCTTCGCGGGCTACGTGCGTTACGCTCGTGGATCACTCCTCGAGGTGTTAAACCAGGATTACATCCGTACGGCACGAGCCAAGGGTTTGACCGAACGAACCGTGATCATGCGTCACGCGTTCCGCAACACCCTGATCCCGTTGACCACAATCATGGTTTCCGACATCGTCGGCATCATCGGCGGCGCGGTCATTACCGAATCCATCTTCGGCTGGATCGGTATGGGCAGTCTCTTCCGCGGTGCGTTGAACTCCCTAGACCTCAACATGCTCATGGGTATTTCGCTCGTGACCGCATCCCTGGCAATGATTGCCAACCTCCTAGCCGACCTGTTGTATTCGGCGCTTGACCCTCGAATTCGCGCTGGAAAGTAAGACTGATGTTCAAGAAGAAAAACCAAAGCGTCGAGCCAACCACGGCAACAACCGAGGGCGAAAACGCCATTGCCAACAAGGAAATTGAAGGCCTCAGCCAGGGGCAGATTGTTCGCCGTCGATTCGTGCGTCACCGTGCGGCGATGATTGCGCTGTTCTCGCTGATCGGAATCTCACTTTTCGTGTTCACCGCGTCCGGCCTGCACCTGGGCTCTGAGAAGCACCCAATCACAGTTGCTGGTTGGTGGCACTACTCAATCACTGACCTACCGGAGCTGGCGATGGACGGCTGCCCTGACGGCACCGTCGGCTGCCCAACTCTGGACCTGCTTCCACCGTTTATCGATGGAACGGGCATGCAGATCGGTGACCACCCATTCGGTCAGGACGACATCGGTCGTGACTACTTTGCACTGGTCATGCGTGGCGCTCAGCAGTCGATCATGGTCATGGTGATTATCGGCCTTATCGGTGGTTTGATCGGCACCGTTGTCGGCGCAATCTCCGGCTTCTTCCGCGGTTGGGTCGATGCGATTCTGATGCGTTTCACCGACTTCATCATCACGATTCCATTCATCATGGTGGGAGCGGTTGTCGGTTTCAAATACGGAAACCTCGGCGTCGTTGTTCTGGCTCTCATGCTCGGCTTGTTCTCATGGACAGGCTTGGCTCGTCTCGTCCGCGGTGAATTCTTGACACTTCGCACGCGCGAATTTGTGGATGCGGCTCGCGTCGCCGGTGCGAGCAATGCGCGCATCGTCTTCAAGCACATCCTTCCTAACGCGGTCGGTGTCATCATCGTGTCGGTGACCCTGCTTATGTCGGGTGCAATTCTTACCGAGAGCGCACTGAGTTACCTGGGCTTCGGTGTTGTGGCGCCGGACGTCTCGCTCGGTTTGCTAATCAGCCAGTACCAGGATTCGTTCACCACGCGTCCATGGCTGTTCTGGTACCCCGGTTTGTTCATCATCTCGATCGCGCTCTGCGTGAACTTCATCGGCGATGGCCTGCGCGATGCCTTTGACCCTCGTCAGAAGCGTCGCATTACCAAGAAAGAACGCGAGCAGGCTCGTGTTGCGAAGCGTGAGAGCAAGGCAACTGCCTAAGCATGTGCTCAAGCAAAGTAGTTGAAAACCAGGCCGGCAACGACGGTCAGCACGAGTGCGCCTGCTCCGAGCAGGTTGTACTTGGCGCTGGCCGCCAGTTGCGGCGGGTTTTGCCCCTCATCGAGCGCGACTCGGTACGCGTTCCAGCGCAGTCGGCACAGAGCAATAGCTTGTCCGCTTGCTGTTCGGGGGGACTCACCGGGTCGGATGTTTCCGGCTTCGATGTCTCGCTTGTCAATGCCGACACCGAGCAGCTCGCTTCGGTGAATGGTTCGAGCGTGGTAGCGACCGGGACCTGTTGCAACCCAGCTGTTAACCTTGCGACCCGCCACGAAGAAGGTCAAAACGTATTTGACCTCGAGCGCATCCACCACGTGCCAGCCCAGAGTGATCGTCTCGAGCGGATTCACGATGGTGACACCTTCGTCAGAGATCACGAGTTTTGGTCGAACGAACACCAGCCAGATGGCGATGCAGAGCGCTGCGCTCCAGAGCCAGCTGCCCAGATTTTTCCAGTCGCCGGCAATCATGGCGATGCACAACAAGAAAACAAATGCTGCCAGAGCAATGCCGCTCCACGGCCGATAAACCTGCGCGTTAGTCACGCGTCCATCATCGCAGGAGATAACTAATGAACCAGCCAATCCTTCAGGTTTCTGACTACAACATCGACTTCTGGGTCGATGGTGTTTGGTACCCGGCGGCTATCAACATGAACTTCGACGTTGCACCAGGCAAAGTGCTCGCCATCGTGGGTGAATCTGGCTCGGGCAAGTCCACTACCGCCATGGGTCTCATGAACCTGCTTGCGAGCAACGCTCGAATCTCGGGCAGCGTCAAGATCAAGGGTGAAGAGATGGTTGGCGCGAAGCAGAACCTGCTTCGCAAATTCCGCGGAAAGGAAGTTGCCTACATCTTCCAGGAGCCGATGACGGCGCTAAACCCGGTTTACACAATCGGTTTTCAAATTGTTGAAACTCTAAGGAATCACTTCGAGATGGGGCCAAAGGAGGCCCGCCAGCGCGCGATCGAACTGATTACCATGGTCGAGATTCCGAATCCCGAGGCCTCGTTCGACAAGTACCCTCACCAGCTTTCGGGTGGTCAGCGTCAACGCGCGATGATTGCGCAGGCGCTTGCGTGTGACCCAGGTCTGCTAGTTGCCGATGAGCCAACCACTGCTCTTGACGTGACCGTTCAGGCCGAAATTCTCGACCTAATGCGTGGGCTTCGTGACCGCTTGAACTCGGCCATTCTGCTCATCACCCACGACATGGGTGTGGTTGCCGACCTCGCCGATGACATCCTGGTGATGAAGGACGGCAACACCGTCGAATACGGAACCGCCGATCAAATCTTCAACCGTCCTCAGCACCCTTACACTCAGCAGCTGTTGGCTTCGGTGCCAAAGTTGGGTTCGGTTGCCGTTCGTGAGCTCTCGGCCGAGCACAAGGCGGCTGCGCCGGTGCTGCGACTCGAAAACGTCGCCATCGAATACCCGAAGATGGGACGCGTTCCAGCCTTCCGAGCCGTCAGTAACTTCAACCTCGAGATTTTCCCGGGCGAAATCGTTGGTCTCGTCGGTGAATCCGGCTCCGGAAAAACCACCGTCGGTCGCGCCGCCATTGGTCTGCTGCCGATCGTGGAGGGCAAGCTCGAAGTTGTCGGGCGTGACATTTCAAAGCCAACCGCTCGCGAGCTGCGTGACATTCGCAAGCACACCGGCATCGTGTTCCAAGATCCAGCCAGCTCGTTGAATCCGCGTTTGCCTATCGGCGAATCAATCGGTGAGCCGATTTTCCTAGCCGGCGAAGCCAAGGGGGATGAGCTCAACCGCCGAGTCGAGGACCTCCTCGACAGTGTCGAATTGCCACGCTCCTACCGCAACCGTTACCCACACGAGCTATCGGGTGGCCAGCGTCAGCGTGTGGGAATTGCGCGTGCCCTCGCTCTGACACCAGACCTGCTGATCGCGGATGAGCCGACCTCGGCACTTGATGTTTCGGTTCAGGCTCGATTCCTCGAGTTGCTTCAGGAACTTCAGGAGCAGCTCAAGTTTGCCTGCTTGTTCGTGACCCATGATCTTGCGGTGGTCGACATCCTGTCGCACCGAATTGCAGTTATGCAGCAGGGACGTCTGGTCGAGGTCGGTCCGCGAGATGCGATTCTCAAGAATCCGCAGGACCCATACACCCAGCGTTTGATCGGTGCCGTGCCGGTTCCAGACCCAGCAGAGCAGGCTCGTCGTCGCGAAGCTCGTCTGGCGATGCGCTAAAGATTCACCTTTCGTTCTAACGGCAGGGGGCTATTTTGGCTCTCTGCCGCTAGACTTTAAGGAGTCGGCTCGCCTCGGTTGCGAGCCTTGTTCATTCAATCAACGTGTGCAAAGCCCAGGGTGGCTCTTGCTCGCGTGCAAAGAGGTGTTTTATGGCTCTCGTTTCAAGAGATGACCTTCGTAACGTAGCAATCGTCGCTCACGTTGACCACGGCAAGACGACACTCGTCGATGCCATGCTGCGTCAAACCGGATCGTTCAGCGACCACGGTGATGTCGGTGAGCGTGTAATGGACTCGGGTGACCTCGAGCGCGAAAAGGGCATTACCATCCTCGCCAAGAACACCGCCATCTCGTACAAGGGCGCATCGGCCGAGGGCAAAGAGATCACGATCAACGTCATTGACACCCCGGGTCACGCTGACTTCGGCGGTGAGGTCGAGCGTGGTCTTTCAATGGTGGACGGCGTTGTGCTCCTAGTCGACGCCTCAGAGGGACCGCTGCCTCAGACTCGATTCGTGCTTCGCAAGTCGCTCGAAGCCAAGCTTCCGGTGATTCTTTTGGTCAACAAGACCGACCGCCCCGATGCCCGCATCGATGAGGTCGTTGAAGAAGCTCACGACCTGCTCCTCGGTCTCGCCAGCGACCTGGCAGACGAGGTGCCTGACCTCGACATCGACGGAATTCTTGACCTACCGGTTATCTACGCATCGGGTCGTGCCGGTCGCGCGAGCCTCAACAAGCCAGCCGACGGCACTCTGCCAGACCACGATGACCTCGAACCGCTGTTCGGTGCGATTCTGAAGCACATCCCTGCTCCGGTCTACGACGATGCTCACCCGCTGCAGGCGCATGTCACCAACCTGGACGCATCCCCGTTCCTTGGCCGCCTCGCGCTGCTTCGTATTTTCAACGGAACCCTTCGCAAGGGCCAGCAGGTTGCCTGGGTTCGCCACGATGGCACCACGCAAACCGTCAAGATCACTGAGTTGCTGAAGACTAAGGCTCTCGAGCGCTTCCCGACCGAAGAGGCAAACCCGGGTGACATCGTCGCCGTTGCCGGAATCGAAGACATCACCATCGGTGAAACGCTGGCCGACCCGAACGACGTTCGCC
>JAGWTM010000089.1 GCA_028868975.1 Actinomycetales bacterium | reverse complement strand
CGCCATCGAACGTGTTGTGAATTACAAAAACCAGAAGAAGGCGCTCAGCGTCGGTGTGGTTGGTAACGCGGCAACGATTTTTGCCGAATTGCTAAAGCGCGAGGTTCCAATCGACATCGTGACAGACCAAACTTCGGCTCACGACCCGTTGTACTACATCCCAGAGGGGGTCGAATTCAGCGAGGCACGTGCCTTCGCCGAGAAGGACCCGGCCGAATTCACCAAGCGCTCGCAGGAGGCGATGGCCAAGCACGTCGAAGCGATGGTGGGCTTCATGAACAAGGGTGCTGTGGTCTTTGACTACGGCAACTCGATTCGCGACGAAGCCCGCAAGGGTGGGTTCAACGACTCATTCAAGTTCCCAGGTTTCGTGCCCGCATACATTCGCCCGCTCTTCTGTGAGGGCAAGGGCCCATTCCGCTGGGTCGCTCTCAGCGGTGACAAGAAGGACATTTGGCGAACCGACCAGGCGATTCTTGACCTGTTCCCAGAGAACAAGCACCTGCACCGCTGGATGAAGATGGCTCAAGAGCGCATCGCATTCCAGGGCCTGCCTGCTCGCATCTGCTGGCTAGGTTATGGCGAACGTGACAAGGCCGGTGAAGTGTTCAACCAACTCGTTGCCAAGGGTGAGGTGAGCGCTCCGATCGTGATCGGTCGTGACCACCTCGACTGCGGTTCGGTTGCATCGCCTTACCGTGAATCAGAAGCCATGCTCGATGGTTCGGACGCGATTGCCGACTGGCCTTTGCTCAACGCCATGCTCAACATCGCCTCGGGTGCCAGCTGGGTTTCGCTGCACCACGGTGGTGGAGTTGGTATCGGTCGTTCCATGCACGCCGGCCAGGTTTCGGTCGCCGATGGCACCGCGCTCGCGGGCGAAAAGCTTCGTCGTGTGCTGACCAACGACCCGGGCATGGGCGTGATTCGTCACGTTGATGCCGGCTATGACAAGGCGATTCAGGTTGCTCGTGAAAAGCACGTCCACGTGCCGATGCTCGACACTCACTAACGCGTGGCGTGGCTAGGGTTCAGGCTAGGGTTCATTTGTGCGCAGCGTCGCGATAACTAACATCGGCCGACTGGTTACCAACGACCAGTCGCTCGGTGCTGGCCTACTCGGAGAACTGCGCGACGCTGCCCTCGTGATCGAGGGTGGCCGAGTTGCCTGGGTCGGTTCCAGCAAGGATGCGCCGAGCGCAGACCACGGCATCGACGCCGCCGGTCGGTCCGTGCTGCCCGGGTTTGTCGATTCGCACGCCCATCTCATGTTTGCCGGCGACCGCGCCGACGAGTTTGCCGCTCGCATGGCAGGCGAAAGCTATTCCGCAGGGGGCATCCGTTCGACGGTCGCCGCGACCCGCGCGGCAACTGACGCTGAGCTGGAATCGCGCCTTGCCTCACTTGCAGCAGAAATGCGCTCCAGCGGAATCACAACTTTTGAAACCAAAAGCGGCTACGGCCTGACCGTCGAAGATGAGGCGCGGGCGCTTGAGATTGCGGCTCGTCACACCAGCGAAACCACCTTTCTCGGTGCGCATGTTGTTCCGCGCGAGTATGCCGAAAATGGCGCGGCTGGGGTTGACGCATACGTCACCCTGGTGAAAAACGAGATGCTCGCTGCGGCCACACCACACGCCAAGTGGATCGATGTATTTTGCGACCGTGGAGCGTTTGACGCCGATCAAGCCCGCGAGATCTTGCTTGCCGGAAAGGCTGCTGGTTTAGCTCCGCGCATCCATGCAAATCAATTGCAGCACGGGCAAGGCGTTCAGTTAGCCGTTGAGCTGGACTGTGCATCAGCCGATCACTGCACCCATCTGACCGAGGCGGATGTCGAGGCTCTGGCCGGCAGCAAAACCGTGGCGACGCTGCTCCCGGGTGCAGAATTTTCGACCCGCGCCGAATACCCGGATGCCCGTCGACTTTGGGCGGCCGGCGTGAAGGTCGCCATCGCGACCGACTGTAATCCGGGTTCGAGTTACACCACTTCGATGCCGTTCTGCATCGCGGTCGCGGTGCGAGACATGCACTTCACTCCCGAACAGGCAATTTGGTCGGCAACCGCGGGAGGTGCCGCCGCTCTGCGCCGAACCGACATCGGTCATCTCGGCCTCGGTGCTCGCGCTGACCTGATCCAGCTTGCGGCTGAATCACCCATCCATCTGGCTTATCGACCCGGAGTGAACCTCATCCGCTCGACACACCTAGCCGAAGATTTCACCAACTAACGATCTGCAGAATCACAAGAAACGAGCCAAAATGACCAAGACCGTAACCCTCCACACCCAGGGCCTAACCCAGGCGCAACTCGTCGCCGTTGCCCGTCACGGTTACCGCGTCGAGATTGGTCAGGATGCG